>JAPLDV010000870.1 GCA_026391235.1 Bacteroidia bacterium
AGATCTCCTGCCCTGCCTTGGGTTGAGTGCCATTTTTCATACGATTACGCTTATACAGCCACTTGAGTTTTATACCATACAGCTGTGCGATACTGTACATTGTTTCGCCCTTTTCTGCTGTATGAAAGGTATATCCCGATTCAGCCTTTGTGCGTTTGGGTTGTAGATATATCACCTGCCCGGGCCTTACATCCTGATTTCTCGGTATCTCATTGTATTTACGGATCTGCCAATTAAGCAAATCCAGGTCATGGTTTAGCTTTTTGATATTATCCCCCCGGCCGACAACCATAAAATCGATACGGTTTCGCTTAAATACTTTGGGTTTATAAGCCTCAGCCGCGCGAACTTTATTCGGTATGGGATTATTGGTTTTCGCGTTCAATGGCTCCATAGCCGGTTGCATTGAATCGAGTAAAAAAAGCCTGTAATCTTCAATCAGCTTGATCAGTACATATGCATACCGGGGATTTGTAGCATATCCCGCTTTTTTCAATCCATGCGCCCAGGCAGCGTAATCAGAAGGATCCAGCTGGAAAAGAGCAGCATAGCGCGGCCTTGTCATGAGAAAATTCGAGTGATCGCGAAAAGATTCACCAACAGAATCATACAGCCTGAAACAGTTGTTATTGTCATCATCCTGATAGGTATATGTTTTACCGTACCATTCCGACTGGCATTTGATCCCGAAATGATTGTTTGCTTTTATGGCCAGTTCACTGGTGCCATATCTGGATTCTTGGGAAAAAACTGTAACAGCTTGAAATACAATAATTAAAACAGATATTATTTGAAACGGTTTTCGGATACTCATCGACAAATTGCTTTAGGATTCATGTTTCCAAGATAGCCAAAATTGCCTATAAAAACGGTAGGGATGCTTGATTATGCGTTCTTGCGGACAGGTGTTGCGGCCTGTTCAAGAAATTCCATCCACAGCTGATCCTGCGGTGGCTCAGCAACTATTTTTATCTCCGCTTTCGTTACCGGGTGAATGAAACAGATTTGCCGGGCATGGAGATGAATTCCCCCGTCGGGATTCGACCTTGCAAAGCCATACTTCAGGTCGCCCTTGATCGGACAGCCGATTTTGGCCAGCTGGCAGCGAATCTGGTGATGCCGGCCGGTTTGCAGATCGACTTCCAGCAAATAGAAATTATTGGTGGTGCCAACCAGTTTATAAGTCAACCTGGCTTCTTTAGCTTTTCCTTTCGGTTTAGGATAAGCATAACTCTTGTTCTGTTTCTCATCCTTTACCATATAATGAACCAGCTCGCCCTCTTCTTTTTCAGGCCGGTTCTTCACTACTGCCCAATAGGTCTTTTTAACCTCATGATCTTTAAACTGCTGATTCATACGGGTTAAGGCCTTGCTTGTACGTGCAAAGATCACTGCCCCCGTAACCGGCCTGTCGAGCCGGTGAACGATCCCCAGAAAAACATCACCCGGTTTTTTATATTTTCTCTTGATGTAAGCCTTTACCTGATCACCCAAAATTTCGTCACCGGTTTCATCTGCCTGAACCAGATCCGCGACCTGTTTATTGATGACTATCAAATGATTATCTTCAAACAATATCTCCATGATTAATAACCTCCTAACCTACATACTGCTTACTGCCTACTGCCTACTGCCTACTGCCTACTGCCTACTGCCTACTGCCTACCGGACGCAATTATGCGTCCCTACGAATTGTTAATATTGTTCCTTTTCGTTAGGAAAATCCTGTTTCTTCACATCATCGATATACACAGAAACGGCGCCTTTGATCTCCTCAAACAGATTATGGTACCTTCTCAGGAACCGTGGAGAGAAATCCTGGGTTATTCCAAGCATATCATGAAGAACCAGAACCTGTCCATCGCAATGCGCACCGGCGCCGATGCCTATGGTAGGAATCTTTATGGATTCGGTGACACGACCGGCCAGTGTGGCCGGGATTTTCTCCAGGACGATGGAAAAGCATCCTGTTTCCTGGAGCAACTGCGCATCAAGCATCAGCTTTTCAGCCTCGGTGTCCTGTTTGGCGCGAACCACATAAGTACCGAATTTATGGATCGACTGAGGAGTTAACCCCAGGTGCCCCATCACAGGAATACCGGCTGAGAGGATCCGCTCAACCGACTCAACAATTTCCGCACCTCCTTCAAGCTTTACGCCGCCGGCACCCGTTTCCTTCATTATACGGATGGCAGACTGCAGGGCCTCTTTTGAATTTCCCTGATAGGTACCGAAAGGCATATCGACAATGACCAGTGCACGGGAAATTCCCCTGACCACCGACGACGCGTGGTAGATCATCTGATCAAGGGTGATCGGTAAAGTAGTTTCAAAACCTGCCATCACATTGGAGGCAGAATCGCCGACTAAAACAACATCGATCTCCGTGCTGTCCAATATTCTGGCAATAGAATAATCATACGCGGTGATCATCGCGATCTTGTCGCCCCTGAGCTTCATTTCCTGAAGAACATGAGTGGTTACTCTTTTTATCTGCTGATGAACTGACATTTTCGGTGGCTTTATTATTCAGTGAATTCCCTAATTTTACGACCTACAAAGGTATGATTATTTTGAGCATCCGCCGGGTCATATTGGTTTTGATGATTTTGCCGGAATTTGCATCCTGCCGGAACGATTTTGAACTAATGGCAACTTATAAAGATATCCCGGTTGTATATTGCGTACTAAACCAGAATGATTCCGTTCATTACCTGCGGCTTGAGAAATCATTCCTGGGTGCAGACAATGCTTATGAAATGGCCAGGCAAACGGATTCCATCTATTATAAGGAAGCATCTGTTTTTTTGGAAAGATGGGCCGATGGTACGATGCAGGAGCAGCTGGCCCTGGAGAGGGTGGTCAATCCCGTCAGGGACAGCGGAATTTTTACCAATGATCCGAATTATCTTTACCAATCAACCGCCCCGATCACGGGAAACTGCGAGTACCGGCTGAATATACGTATCCCGCCGACCGGCACTGAAATCACTGCAAGTACTCATACCGCCAATGGGTTCAGGATTATCAAGCCTGAAACATATAAGAATAACCTGCCGTTTTCGAGCTACAATAATTATTTGACGGTTGAGTGGATTTCCGCACCCTTTACGCGCATCTATAATCTGGTGATCAGGTTTCATTACCTTGAAGTATTTAATACCGATACCTCGCATCTTACAGCCGACTGGGTCATCGGGGATTATGTTTCTGAGTCTGGCATCGGGGGAGAACGGTTAATATCAGAGATATTGCAGGGTAATTTTTATAAATGGCTGGGTAACAAACTCAAGGAGCCTTCCAGCCCTATCCTGAGGCTTGCCGATAAAAAGGCAATCGATTTTATATTTACTGTGGGAGGAGAAGAACTCTACACTTATTTGGAAGTATACAGGGAGGATAATAGTATGCTGAGAGATAAACC
>JAPLDV010000431.1 GCA_026391235.1 Bacteroidia bacterium
ATCGGCTTTGGAAGCTGCAGCAACGGCTTCATCAATACCTTTTTGCCAATCCGGTGTGATCCCGAAATTCCAGATCATGGTAAACCATGCATTGCCGGTGGGTTCGTAATATTCGACCCGGAGATCGTAAGTTTTTCCCGACTCGAATTGATAATCAGTGGTCAGGATCTGCCGGCTGCGCTTGATCCAGTTATCCAGTATTAATATGTGATTGATATACAAACGATAACCATCGTTTCCATCGAACCCGATCGTATAGGTGCCCGTTCCCGGAGCCTTAAGTTTACCGGTCCATCGTACAGAAAAAAAATCGTTGGCCATTTTTTCAGGATCGGGACCGAAAAGGGTCCACTGAAACCGGATCTGCCGGTCGGTGCGGGTAAGGATGGGGTTGCCGGATAAGGTAATGTTGTTGAAATATTCTCCTTTAAGGCCGGTTAACGGGTATCGGGTGTCGGGTATTGGGTATCGGGTATCGGCCTGTAAGAAGTATTCGGCGGGTATCGGGGTGTATTCCTCGGATATGCGGCCGCAGCCCTTTGCATAGATCACTTCAGGGTTCTCCCGCGCTGAAACCTCCGGCCTGAAGTCCGGGGTTACTGATAGCTCCGCCTCTCCTTTTCTGTCTTGATCCTTACTTTTCCCTTTATCCTTACTTGAGCCTTGAGCCTTGAGCCTTGCGCCTTCACTTGAGCCTTGAGCCAATCGCCTTATGCCCTGCAAAATGGATATTTTGTTGATCCCCGGCCCGCTGTATCCGCCCAGTCTGGCCTCGGTGGCATCCTCACCGATAACAGCTATCGTTTTGAGGGTTTTGGAGAGGGGCAGGGTATTCCGGGCATTTTTCAGCAGGACGATAGATTTCCGGGCGGCTTCCAAGGCCAGGGCGCGGTGTTCCTGATTGCCGTTGGTGGTTTCAGCCAGTTTCGGATCAACGTAAGGATTCTCGAATAATCCGAGCTCAAATTTGAGCCGGAGAACCCGGGCAACCGCCTGATCGATGGTTTTTTCCGGAATGGTCCCGTCAAGAAAGGGCTTGATGAACAGTGGATAATGATCGTAGGAGGTCTGAAAGATCACATCCAGTCCGTTGTTGATGGCGTCGGCACCCGATTCCCAATACTCTTTGGCAGTCATGTGAAGTACATTGGCACCGCCTACGGCATTGGCATCGGAGATCACAAATCCGGTAAAACCTTCCTCTTCCTTCAGCCAGGTATTGAGTAGCCAGTCATTGGCCGAGCAGGGCTGGCCATCGAGCGAATTGTAGGAGGTCATCACGCTGCGCATGCCGGCCCTTTTAATGGCGGCATCAAACGGTGGGAGATGGATTTCCCTAAGGTAGCGCTCGTTCAGGTGAATGGGATAGCTGTCGCGGCCGCCATCTCCCACATTGGCAATCAGATGTTTTGGGGTTGTAATGACGCCAATCTTTTCAAATTCTGACACATAAGCAACCGCCATTTCGGAGGCGAGATAAGGATCTTCGCCGTAAGTTTCTTCCACGCGTCCCCAGCGCACATCGGTTGCCATATTGATGACCGGTGACAGGATCTGCCTGAGTCCCCGTGTTTTGCATTCATTGGCAATAGCCGCTGCTACGAGATGCATGAGAGTTGTATCAAACGAAGCGGCGAGTCCGATGGATTGCGGAAAGGAGGTTGCCCCCTGCCGGACGAGCCCGTGGAGCGATTCATCGAAGGGGATGATAGGAATGCCGAGCCGGGTTTCGGTTAAAAAAAAGCGCTGTATCTCATTGATTTTGATAGCCGTCTCAGCCGCAGATACTCCCGGGGCATAGTTCAGCAGCTGCTGGGTGGCATCGGCTGTTTTTCCCTCGGCGGAGACCTGAAATCCGAATATCCCGTTCTTGAGTTTATCCTTGCCGATGGAAAGATCACCCGGGATCATGAAAAGTTGCCAGAACTTCTCCTCGGGTGTCATTCTTGAAATGAGGTCCTGAACACGGGCCGCCACCGATGCTTTGGGATCTTTATAAGTCTGTGCAGGAAGGAAAACCGGCAGAAACGCTGTAACAAGGGTAATCAGGAGCTTTTTCATTGTGTAATTAATATTATACTTGCTGCGCTCGTTAATTGAGCTCGGCTATCGCCTCGCTAAGGATTACCCTCAGAGCTTAATTAGCGCCCGCAGGGCGCACAATTAGCGCGAAGCGCAAAATTAGCGAGCACAGCGAGCAAAATTACGAACGCAGTGAGTGAGCCTTGTTCGTTTCCTCCCAGGGGAAAAACTTGATCCCGTTGGCGGAGTAACTTTTCCGGCCCATGTGGCCATAAGCGGCGGTCGGCTGGTAAATTGGATTTTTCAGTGCAAGATCACGGATGATGTGATAAGGCCTGAGCGGGAAGTTTTCCCTTACCAACTGCTCCAGTCCTTTTGCCGAGAGGCTGGTTTGCTCTTTCCCAAAGGTGTTGACGGATACGGATACCGGATCAGCCTGACCAATAGCGTAGGCCAGCTGTACTTCAACTTCGGCAGACAGCCCGGCTGCAACCAGGTTTTTAGCAATATAGCGTGCTGCATAGGCCCCGGAGCGGTCGACCTTGGAGGGATCTTTTCCCGAGAAGGCTCCGCCTCCGTGACGGGCCCACCCGCCATAGGTGTCGACAATGATCTTGCGGCCGGTAAGGCCGGTATCTCCGTTCGGACCACCGATAACGAATTTTCCGGACGGGTTGACGAGAAGCTTAGAGGAACTGGTATATAAGCAGCGGACGGCTTCGGGCAAAGTATCGAGCAGCCGCGGGATGAGCACACGTGCTATATCATCTTTGATAAGAAGGTCGGGCCTTTCAATACCTTTAAAGTCATCGTGCTGGGTGGAAACCAGGATGGTATCGATCCAAAGCGGATTATTCTGATCATCATATAATATGGTCACCTGTGATTTGGCATCGGGGCGCAGATAGGTCATTTCGCGGCCTTCGCGACGAATATCGGCCAGGAGGTGCATTAACCTGTGCGACAGGTAGATAGGCAAAGGTATCAGCGTTTCGGTACCGGTGCAGGCATAACCGAACATCAAACCTTGGTCGCCGGCTCCCTGGTTCTCCGGGTCCGGGCGCAGAACAGCGTCGGCAATGTCGTGCGACTGTTCATGGATCAGATTTGTAATCTTGCAGGTATTGCCGTCGAACCCGATACCGGGATGATCATATCCGATTCCGCAGATGACTTTGCGGGCAATGGCTTCATGATCGACACGGGTGGTTGATCCAACCTCGCCTGCGAGGATCACCGTGTCAGTGGTGACCAGTGTTTCAATGGCAACCCTGGAGTCGGGATCGATGCTCAGATAGGCATCGAGGAGGGCATCTGAAATCTGATCAGCCACTTTATCCGGGTGCCCTTCACTCACGGATTCACTTGTAAACAGGAACGTTTTTTCTTTACTCATTGTGCAAAAAGTTTTGTTAAATACGCTTTTTGCATCAAGTTTATCGGGATTGTCTGAAAACATTTTTTTTGACCAGACGGCCCGCATGCTATACCACCGCGGCTTTTGTGCTCGGTTGGTGCCCCAATCTGCGGGGCTCCTGATGCTGGCGCAAATATAAAACTTTTTTGTAATTCCGTGATGGTCGTGATTGTTATCGGTTATCGGTTGCATGTTGCGATGGTTGCCGTTTATTTTTCACCATAACAGAGCGAATCCAACGATGCTTTATCTAAAGCTAAACCGAATATTTTGCCTTTGGATTTTGTGGTGGGTACACCGAAAGCATCCAAATGATTTAGAAATGATTGCCAGTTTCCCGGTATGGCTGTACACATGATGGTGTTCACCGATAGGGGCTGGTAAAGGTAGCACATTTCACTTCAGTCCTGGGGGGAAGTGGGTGTGGGAGTGGGTGTGAGTGTGAGTGTGGGTGGCAGTAAGATCGTGACGGGTAACGCGTGATGCGTGACACGAAAAACTGATACCCGATACCCGATACCCAATAACTGTTTGCTCAGAACCGGTAATACGCTGCCACCAGCAACCTTAAATTGGTGACCGGTTTTGCATCTGCTACGGTACCATCGGATTGAACAGTGCCATAGGCTGCGGTAGTGGCTTCGATTTCGCCGGCAATGGTTGTTTTTCCGCTGATGAATGAAATCCGGGGAGATATGCGCAGAAGGTAGTCGATATTCAGGCCTCTCCCGAATGCAGGACCGATCACTGGTCCGATGGCTCCGAGATTTTTGCTGTACCCGCCAAACAGTCCGGCCTGAACCGTTTTACCGTTGGTGGCAATATCAAACCAGCCGGTAAAGGTGCTCAGGTTGGTGTATGATTTCAGTGCTTTTACGGGATCGGTAATCTCGTATACTGCATATCCCCCGATCATCAAAAGATCAGTGGCATTCTGGATGTATGCGCCCATAGCGGTGAAAGTCAGAGGTTTGGTTTTAATGTTCAGTGTAATATATCCGCTCAGGCTCTCCAGATTTTCATCGGTATGGTAATTGGCAGTTGTTTTCAGTTCGGGGCGAATGGATTTGAAATCGGCCCCGACAAAGAGCAGTCCAACTTTAGTTACCGGGATGCGAAACTGAAGATTTATACCTGGTATTCCGCTGTTCCTTAAGTATTTGTTGCTGGATCCGTCGATTCCTGTTCCGGTAAAATCCCGCTCTGAGTAGGTCGTCAGTATGGCGCTTGCATTTCCGATTTTTTGGGTCAGTTTGATTTGCGGATTTCGGCTGAAAGGTGTGAATGGTGCGCCGGTATTGAAACTGATAGTACCCGGGAAGCATTCCGTCGGAAAGATCGGGTGCCAGGTTTGCCCGATGAGGAGGGAAGTATTCGCCCAATCGAGTTTGGCATATGCGTGACGTAAACGGAATCCATTGAGATCGGCCTCGCTGGTGCCGAAGAATTCAGCTTCCAGAACGCCGGATGTTTTGGCGCCGAAGGCATCCGGACCGGTTATATCACCCTTCAAACGGCTCTGGATACTGAGAATATGGAAGGTAGGACTCGCATTCAGATCGATAGAATCGGCATCGTACAGAACATTATCAGGAAACAGATAGAAATGCCCTTCGCGGAGGCCATTGGCCGCACACGATTGGCGGGTATCATAAATGACATCAGTTTTTACATATCCTGAAAGTTTGATCCCGAAGGAAGGAGCCGGGGTTTGCGATTTTGCCGGAACAATCAGAAGGGATAATATTCCTATGATAAACAGAAATTTTTGCATCTGACAGATAGCTTTTTGTAATTCGATCGCAAAATTACAATTCGGGTTCCCGGCAAAACCTAAAGAAAATCAGGTAAATTTGAGAAAATACGTACCGATGAAAGTTTCCAGTAAGATTTCCTGCCAGGATTGTCCGTTGAAATGCGATCTGTCAGTTGCCATCAAACAGTCGGGTTTGCCAATTTCTGAGGCAAGGGCCATCCATGCCAATTTTAAACGGCATGAGAAAATCTGTAAGCAGGGGAGCGCCGTTACTCATGCCATATACCTGGTGAGCGGAACAGCCAAGCTTTATATTGAGGGGATCAACGACCGGAATATTATACTCTACCTGATGAAACCTCCGGCTTATATCGGTTTGCTCTCTTTTTTCGAGAGCGTCCACTATTCCTATTCTGTTATGGCCATCGAAGATTCAATGGCTTGCCTGGTTGAGCTTGATTTTGTAAAAGAATTGTACCTGGGGGATCATGATTTTCTGCTGAAACTGAACCAGGCATTCGGCCGATCGGTTTCGATGATAATGAAAAAAATTATCACCCTGCATCAGAAGAACATACGGGGCAGGGTAGCCGAGAGCCTGATCTATTTGTCGGAGTTTTATGGAGGTCCAAAATTCACCTTGCCAATCACAAGGAAAGATCTGGGAATGCTGAGTGGTATATCAGAAGAGAATACTGTACGTTTATTGACGGAATTGCGGGCTGAAAATATTATCCGCCTGGAAGGAAAGGAGCTGGAAATCCTGGATATGCGGTTGCTGTCGAAATTATCTGATCTTGGCTGATCTACTCATTTTAATGGCAGGCAAAGTGTGAAAGTTGATCCGGCTTCATGTTTACTTTTAACGATTATTGAGCCTCCCATCATTTCGGCAAACCTTTTCGAGATATGTAAACCCAAACCTGAGCCGTCATAGTTGCGGGTCTGTCCTTCACTAACCTGCCTGAATTCATCGAAAATAATTTTCTGATTTTCTTTTTTGATCCCGATTCCGGTATCGGAAACTTGTATGCATCCAAATT
>JAPLDV010000522.1 GCA_026391235.1 Bacteroidia bacterium
AGCTATTTTATCCATCGATGCCCAGATTTTTCCGCGCTTGTATGCCTTGGCGGAGGTGCTCTGGACGAACCCATCGGTGAGGGATTATGTGGAGCTGGAGAGAAGGATGAACGGGAGGACGTTAAGGGGTGAGGGCGTTAAGGGAGTGAGGATTTAACATTATGTATGACGCATAATTGCGTCCATCTGGTGAGGTTAGATAAAAAAATCCGTGTAAATCCGCGTTCCCTGCGGGAATGCGAATTTTTGCGGTTTTTATAGCATAATCAATAACATTAAAATATTCGTATAATATGAAAAAAGTAAAATTAGCTTTGTTGCTTCTGCTCATAACAGTTGCTCAGGTAGTTGTGTCACAAACCGTTCCGGATTGGAGCAAATTCCAGCATCTCGTGGGTCATTGGGTTGGTGAGGGGAACGGTCAGCCCGGACAGGGTACCGGCGGATTTTTCTTTCAGACGGATCTGGACGGGAATATCCTGGTGCGCAAGTGCCATACCGAGTTTCCCTCTACCACCGCACGCCCCGCATTCACACATGATGACCTGATGGTGATCTATCCGGATTATACCGGGGTTCCTTCGAAAGCCATTTACTGGGACAATGAAAGACACACCATTGAATACGCCGTGTCCTTTACCGAAAAAGCAGTCGTTTTCACCAGTGCCGCATCACAGCAAATGCCCCGCTTCCGGTTATCCTACGAGACCATCGATGCCAGTACCGTCAATGTGAAATTCGAAATGGCGAACCCGGGGAGTCCGGACGAGTTCAAGATGTATCTCGAAGGAAAATCAAAAAAGCAGAAATAGTTTGTCAGCATGAGATCAAGAATCCTGTTTGTTTCAGTTTTACTGATGTTGTGCCTGGCCGGCTTCAGCCAGGGTGCATTGAAAATGAAATGGTGGAATCCGGTAGCCAGCGGGTTCCGCGTGATCGAGGGCCAGGGATGGCCCGGTGAGTTTGCCAGCCCGTATGACCGGTTGCCGTCGAGGGCTGAAAAGTCGGTACGTCCGGCGGTTTGGAACCTGTCGGGGAATTCTGCAGGGCTGATGATCCGGTTCCGGAGCAATGCCGGCCGGATCGTTGTGCGCTACCAGGTGGCGGGTGCGATGAATATGCCGCACATGCCGTCGACCGGGGTTAGCGGTATTGACCTGTACGCCAAAAATGCTGATGGCGCCTGGCTCTGGTCGAATGGCCGCTACTCTTTCGGCGACACCGTGGTTTATCAGTTTAACGGATTGGAACCCAATGACTCTTATCATCAAATGGGAAGGGAATACCGTTTGTACCTGCCGTTATACAATACTGTAAAATGGATGGAGATCGGTGTGGCCGATACCTCCCTGTTTTCTCCGCTGCCGGTGCGCCGCGAGAAACCGGTAGTGACCTATGGTACAAGCATCATGCATGGTGCCTGCGCATCTCGTCCGGGAATGGCCTGGGCGAATATCCTGGGCCGCAAGCTCGACCGGCCGCTGATCAACCTGGGATTTTCGGGCAATGGCAGGCTGGAGCCTGAAGTGCTGAGCCTCATCACGGAAGTTGATGCAAAACTTTATGTGCTCGACTGCCTGCCGAATCTGGTAAACCCGAAGGATTTTCCGCGGGAGGAGGTTCAGCGGAGGATAGTGGCAGCTGTCAGGCAGATTCGTAAGGTCAGGCCTGATGCTCCGGTCCTCCTCGTGGATCATTCCGGCTACAGCGACGGTTCCCTGAACCCCGTCAGGCGCCAGGATTATTTGGAAACGAATGAAGCCAATCACCAGGCGTTTGCCCTGTTGAAAACCGAAGGGGTGAAAAATATTTACCTACTGACGAAAGAAGAGATCGGTTTGACCCCGGATGCAATGGTCGACGGGACGCATCCATCGGACCTGGGAATGCAGCAATATGCCAATGCTTATGAAAAGATCATCCGGATCATCCTGAACCAGCCGGTTGGCAGCTCTTCCCCGGCACAGCCCTGCACCCAGTACCGCGAGCCGGGAACCTATGATTGGGAAGCACGGCATGAGACCCTGCTTGCGCTCAATGCAGGAAAGACGCCCCGGACGGTGTTCATCGGCAACTCGATAACACACTATTGGGGCGGCGAGCCGGCGCATCCGCTGCACCGTGGCGAGGATTCCTGGAAAAAGGTCCTTGATCCGCTGGGAACCCGCAATTTTGGCTTCGGCTGGGACCGTGTGGAGAATGTCCTGTGGCGCGTGTATCATGATGAACTCGATGGGTACCAGGCGGAACGGGTGATCATTGATATCGGCACCAATAATCTGCATCTGAACACCGATCCGGAAATCCTCGAAGGGATGGAGCTTCTGGTCAATGCGATCCGGGTTCGTCAGCCAAAAGCTGATATCGTCGTTCTTGGCCTGTATCCCCGCCGGGATTATGAACCGCGGGTAAAAGCGCTGAATTTGAAATATGCACAGCTGACCGGCAAGTATAATGTCCGGTTTGCAGATCCGGGGGTAGCTCTTCTTATGCCAGACGGGAAGATTGATGAGACCCTGTTTACCGACGGGCTGCATCCGAATGCAGAGGGGTACCGGATGATTGCCGGGGAGCTGGCGAAGATGACAAGCGGTTCTAGATAGGGAGAGCGGTCCCCGCCTTCGCGGGGATGACAGGTGCAACTGCCAGCATTAGTAGGTAGGAGAGCGGTCCCCGCATTCGCGGCAATGACAGGTGCTTTTTGTAATAAAAGTGAGAGAATTGTTCCATTTGTGGTGCGCAGTTGCATCTATTATCAAAAAAGCTAAAATGAAAGACTACTTATTCTATGTTTACATCATGGCCACAGGTAATAACCACGTGTTATATATCGGTGTTACAAACAACATGAAGAGAAGGGCCATCGAGCACAAACACCACTTGATTCCTGGATTTTCTGCAAATTACAATGTTGACAAGCTGGTGTATTTCGAGTCATTTGGTTATATCAATGATGCCATTCACCGGGAAAAGCGCTTGAAAAAATGGAACCGGGAATGGAAAGAAAACCTTATTAGATCAAAGAATCCCGATTGGCAGGATCTCGCGCTTACCCTCTAACTCTTTCCACCAATACTGCCAGAAGCACCTGTCATCCCCGTGAAGGCGGGGACCGCTCTCCTACCCACTAATGCTGGCAGTTACACCTGTCATCCCCGCGAATGCGGGGACCGCTTCCCTTACCACCGCTCTCCCTTAACGCCCTCACGTCCTCACCACCTTTTTTCGGTATATTTGCCCCATCGTAACTCAAACACAATGAAAAAGATTACCCTCTTGATGGCTGGAATGGCCCTGTTTATTGGTTTACTGGCCCAGAAACCCATCGAAAAAACATTCTGGAAAGAGGATTTTGCCGGCGGGAAAATTCCGGCCGGCTGGCAGGTGATCACACTGAATGACAGTGCCCCCAGGTGGTTCGTCACCGATCAGCCGTTTCCGGGCTCGCCTGGAAGAACCTCCCAGGCACCCCCGATTGCATCCGGGAGCAGGGGATACCATCTGCAGGTGGCACCGGGGATTAAAGTGGATAAGAATGCCCGCGCCTGGAAAAAGATCAATATATGGCCAGATGCCTATGTCCAAACCGCATCGATCGACTGCTCCAAACACCGCTCGGTGGTGCTGAAGTTCCAGCAGAATTTCTTCTGGAACCGCAGAGATGCCGACAGAGGTGCCGGTCTTTATGTTGGCGTCAGTACCAACGCAAAGGAGTGGACCTATTTAAGCGTAAAAAACAACATCGGCTCGGGCGAGGATTGCCCGAACCCGATGGATATGGAACTCAATATCACCCGTTTGGCTGCCGGTCAGAAAACCGTGTGGCTGAAATTTTTCTGGAAAGGATACTACCAGTGGTACTGGATGATCGACGATATCAGCCTTTCGGAAGCTTTCGATGCGGATGTGCTGGCGTACCGCCTGATCAGTCATCCCGAAACCGGGAACCAGTTTAATGCATCGGAAGATATTAAATTCCAGATCATTAACCTGGGATCCAACGATATCTTAAAGGATTTCGACTGCTATCTGAAGATCGATAACCGGCAGACTCTCAAGGCAACCGTCAGGGCCGATCCTAAAAATCCGTTCAAAATTATCGATACCCTGCCGGTAGCTTTTCCGGGTATTAACCTGACTGATTACGGGATTCATAAAATCAGATTCTACAGTTCCCTTCCGGGCGATCAGCGGCAATCGAACGATACGATTTCAACTGTTTTGTATTCAGGTGCTTACTCGCTTGGCGAGGTCACGGCTTATTCACCGGTTCCGGGAGGCTGCGAGTTTGAATGCGGCAATGCCCGCCTGAAGCTGCAGTTTGTGCGCAAGGATATCTTCCGGCTATGGATGGCTTATGACGGCGACTATACCGATCCGGCAGGGAACGATATCGTGATCAATAAACCTGATAAACAAGTGGAAGTAATTACAGCCGATAAAGGTACCTATTACCTGTTCACCACCGCAGATGTAGCGCTGCGGGCTTACAAAAAGCCGCTGAGATTTGCCCTGTACAAAACCGATAATGCAACCCTGATCTGGGAGGAGGCCATTGGTATGACTTATGGCAGGCAGACCGTTCAATACCTGAAACGCCAGCTCAATGAATATTTCTACGGTGGAGGAATGCAGAACGGCCGTTTCTCGCATCGCGATAAAACCATTAAACTCACCATCGACTATAACTGGGAAGATGGCGGCGGTCCGAATCCGGCACCATTCTTCATGAGCACAGCCGGTTACGGAGCTCTCAGAAACACTTATGCTTCAGGGGCTTATTCCTTCCGTGATACTGTAAAACTGATCCACAACGAAGCCCGGTTCGACTGTTACTTTTTTACCGGAAACGGATTGAAAGATATCCTGGGAGATTACACCGATATCACCGGCAAACCCTTCCTGATGCCTCGCTGGGCGCTCAGCATGGGCGATGCCAACTGCTATAACCGGGGTGCTAAGGCCGATATCAAAACAACCGGCAGCAAAGGGACCGGTTTCGGCGGGACCACTCCTGATGTCATCAATATCATTGCAGATGAATATATTAAGCACGATATGCCCCGTGGCTGGATTCTGCCTAACGACGGTTACGGCTGCGGATACACCAAACTGGATTCGGTCGTTAAGGAGCTCTATAAACGCGGTTTCTACACCGGGCTATGGACCGAAAACGGAGTAGAAAAGATTGCCAAAGAGGTTGGCGAGCTGGGAACCCGGTTGTGCAAGCTGGATGTTGCCTGGGTGGGCGATGGATACAAGTTTGCCATCGACGGCGTGAAAGCGGCTTACGAGGGCATCGAAAATGCCAGTGATGGCCGCGGATTTGTCTGGTCGGTTTGCGGATGGGCCGGAACACATCGCCATTCGGTGGTCTGGACCGGCGATCAGAGTGGCAGCTGGAACTACATCCGGTGGCATATCCCGACCCTCATCGGGAGCGGACTATCCGCACAGAACAGTGCCACGGGCGATGTCGACGGGATCTTCGGCGGTAGCGACTCCACCTATACCCGCGACCTGCAATGGAAATGCTTTACCCCGGTGCTCATGGGTATGTCGGGCTGGGCCTCCAACAACAAAAACGGTATCAGGGACAAGCAGCCATGGCTCTTCGTCGAACCTTTCACCAGCATCACCCGGAAATATCTGCAGCTCAAGCAGCGGATGACCCCGTATATGTACACCCTCTGCGCCGAATCGAACCAAACCGGTGTGCCGGCCGTTCGCGGTCTTGTACTGGAATACCCGAACGACCCGGTGGCACTCGGATCATTAACCCAGTATGAATACCTACTGGGCCGCGACCTGCTTGTTGCACCGGTTTACAAATCCGAGGCCAAACGCGACAGCATCTATTTCCCGGCAGGGAACTGGATCGATTACTGGGACGGAACTGTTTATCAGGGAAATAAGTGGATCAGCAATTATCCTGCGCCGTTGGAAAAACTCCCCCTGTTTGTCCGAGCCGGTGCCATCATCCCGATGTATCAAAAGATGTATTATGACTGGGAACGTCCGACCGACACACTGACCCTCGATATTTATCCCAGCGGCAAATCTGATTATGAAATGTATGAAGATGACGGCCTCACCCGCGAGCATCGCCAGGGCGTATTTGCCACAACAAAATTTGAAGTCCGCGACAACCGGTCCGCAGGCAAGCCGATGGAAATCCTGATTAATGCTGCCAGAGGTGACTTTAAAGGTCGCATGAAGCAAAGGGTTTACCTTATGGAGATTCATACTTCCAAGCCACCCAGGGATGTTAAGGCACAAGGCTCAAGGCTCAAGGCTCAAAAAGAAGGAGCAAGGCGCAAGGCTCAGGGCGCAAGTGGGGGATGGAGCTTTGACCCGAACGACAGGGGTGGAATTTTAAAGATCTGGACGGGGATGGTGGTTACCGATGCGCTGACGACGATTACGGTGCTGTAATGAAAATTTGTATCCATCAGGAGATAATTAGTTTTTAGTTTGGTCCCAATAATTGGAATTATATTGATTTATAGCGGATTGATGCCATCCCGGAAAAAGCCGGAACCCCAATCTGAAGGCCGCCCCTCTGAATACCTGAACCTCCTAATATTCGTAGCAATGTAGTGGAGGGCCTTAGCGCCCTCCATTCTATATTAAATCGGCAGCGTTCCGTACGGGAGGGCCTTAGCGCATAGCCGTCAACCTAAGAACTTAACCTATTGACTGGCAAGGCATAAGAGCAATGATCTGCATTCAGAACGATATTGGCTTTCTGAAGGAGAAGTTTAAAGTTAGAGATTCGAAGACATCAGAATAGATAATAAAAACATGATTATCAATAAATTAATCCTTAGGTTGACGGCTATGGGCCTTAGCGCCCTCCCGATTCAGCGCCCTCCCCGCATATCCGGAACGACCAGCAGAAACGGGCCGGCTCTGAGGCCGGCCCGTACGGAACGCTCCGCTATTTTTTTGTAGGGACCGGCGCTAAGGCCGGTCCCTACAAAGCATGAATCTCCCTTTGTAAAATCTGCGAAAATCCGCGTTCCCGAAAGGATCCGCCTCATCCGCGTTCCATTCTTGTCTCACCTCTCTTTTCCCTACCTTTGCCTTTCAATAAACCTGAATCCAACCGTTGGAGCCGGATCTGAAAATAGAAACCAGGCCTGTTGAAATTGCTGATATAGCCAATTTCGAAAAGCTGTTCAAAACCCATTACAGCCGGCTCTGCTCCTATGCCAACCTGTTCCTGAATGACCCGGATGCCGCCGAGGATGTGGTGCAGGACCTGTTTTTCAAACTCTGGAAAAACCGGGATGAAATTACCATCAATACCACTATCAAATCCTACCTGTTCAGGGCGGTACGTAACGGTTGTATGAATGTAATCGATCACATTTCCGTCCGCGAAGCCTATAAGATTGTCAATGAGGAGGATATAAAGGATAGTGAGGGAAATCTGATTGATGAGACCATCGTTTCGGAACTGGAGCAGCGGATCAAAGAAACAATCGATCAGCTTCCTGTTGTGCGGCGGAAAATATTTATCATGAGCCGGTTCGACGGACTGAAGTACCATGAGATTGCAGATAAGTTGAATATTTCTGTGAAAACTGTGGAAAATCAAATGTATCAGGCACTAAAGTACCTCAGGGAAAGGCTGGTAGATTATCTGCCATTGATGCTATTGATCTTTAAAGGAATTTTCCGGGATGAATAGATATTTATTTACTGAAGCTTTAGTGATTGACGGTTTTGAACTGTCATACCGATAGACGCGAAATGAAAAAGGATCAGACCCATATCGATCAGAAACTGCTGGTGCTCTATCTCCTCGACGAGATTTCGCAGCATGGCCGCCGCAAGGTGGAGTCCTGGCTGGAATATTCTGAGGCGAACCGGATTTATTTTGAGAGTCTGCGGAAAACCTGGGAAGAAACGGGGAAGATAGAGCCCGAAACCGTGGCGTTTGATACCAACCGGGCGTGGGAGAGGATGAACGGGAGGATCGTTAAGGACGTTACGGGCGTTAAGGGCGTTACGGATATGATGGCGAATCGGACGTCCGGTACCGTAGGGGCGACCCGCGGTCGCCCGCAAACCCCCGCATTCCGTTCAGGATTCCAGACAGGTGTGATGCGGTTTGTCCTGCCCATTGCGGCGATAATGATATTTGGGGTGATGTCGCTGGTGTTTATCCGTTTTCTGCAGAACCGACAGGATGCCCCGGTAGTCACACTTGCGAGCTATGCGGTGCCGGTTCAGGATACGCTGACCGATGGGTCGACGATGGTTTTGAATGCTGATACCAGACTGATTGTTCCAAAGAAGTTTGGCCAAACCAACCGGACTGTTGAACTTCAGGGCGAAGCGTTCTTCCAGGTTCAGCATGATGCCGGTAGGCCTTTTATTATTCATGCCGGCCCCGGACAGGTTAAGGTTCTGGGCACCTCTTTCCATGTAAAAGCCTACCCGGGTTCGGATCTGGAGGTTTATGTGGAAACCGGCAGGGTGGAATTATCCGC
>JAPLDV010000351.1 GCA_026391235.1 Bacteroidia bacterium
TGGTCCCGCCTGAAAAGGGCGTTGCCTCGGTGATAAGATCGAGTCCGCTTTTGAAGTCATGGTATTCATTGAGCGCGTTCACGCTGATATGCGCCAGGAGAGATCCTATTAATATGAGGGCAATGTATATAGGGTTCAGAGAGGCTCCCGACCAAAAGGCTGTCGCAACTCCCAACAGCACACAGGCCGGGGTTAAAGTTAAAAAATTCGGCCGCATTGGGCCAATCAAGGCATTACTCATAGAAAAAACTCCATAGATATTGATAAGGCATTACCTTTTCGCGGCGGGAGTATATGAAGAATAACCTTGTGTGTCAATTGAATGTTGGCCATGAAAGGGAGAAGGCGGCACCAGTCTTTGTCGTCGGACGCGAATAGTGTTTATTACCGATTGAAAGAGAGTAATGTTCAGGGTGAAGTGCGCGGCTTGACCGCATCGCCTCCATCCTGTTTTCAGCCACATATAGGATAAGGGATAATATTGAATTTATGTTCGTTACTTCTTGTCATGTTGTTTTCTTTTTTTTCCAATTCATACAAGATTTCAATCGGGAATAAACAAAAAATGGCTGAACTCAAACTTAACATGTGGTATAAGTATCACAAGCAGGTCAGGTAAATGAGGATTTATTATGCAAAAGGTAGCCCGCTCTCTGGTTGTTTTCGTATTCGTTATTGCAGTCTCTGTATTTCTGTTTAATACAGCGTCGGCTCAGAGCGGAATATATGTTGGTGTATTTGGAGGTTATACATTTAGTCCTGATGCGTCAAGGGAGGATCATGTTTTCAATTATGACTTAGATGTTCAGGAAACAGGGATCTTTGGAGTTAAATTTGGTTTCACCTCCCTCCAATAAAATTTTTCTCTTTTGAATTTGAATACAGCTATTTAAATCCTGATATTGATAGAACTGTGTTAGCAACAGCCGGCAGTGTTTATGACGCTGTTGAAGGGGATGCAAAAATTCATAATTTCATGTTTAATGCAACTGTAAAATACCCAGAAGGAAAAATTCACCCTTACCTTGGCTTAGGTATTGGAGCTTCATATTTTGATCTTTCGTTAATATCAACTTCACGTTTAAATGGTGTGAATTATAGTGAGAGGCATTCCTTTAATAATACTGTCTTCGCGTGGCAAGTATTGACCGGAGTTGACATTGATTTAACAAATAACTTTTCTATAGATATTGGCTGCCGTTATTTTGATTCAGAATCTAAAGTTTATTATTATGATCATTATAATAATCATGATCATGACGATTATTATAATGATGGTCCCACCCTTGATTTTAGGACATTCATAGTAACTTTAGGGTTAAAGTTTAGATTTTGATTAAAATGCACGAGCTCTAATAGAAACCTTAATTCACTGTGATCGGGATGTTTTTTAGGCATGTCTTCCGTTAGAGGTATTTACTTTCTTTCCATCTGTAGTCCGCAAATATTCAACCTCTACAAAAATGCAAGATTTCAATCCATAATCAATGAAGCTTTATAGTTTTCTCTTTAAAAAAAGATGAATAGTGCTATTATGATATTCAACTCATCGGAAAAAGCAATGTTTGGATATTAAGTGTTAGACACATATAAGTGTAATATTTTAAAAGAATGGTTTGAAAATCAAGAAAATGTTTTGAATGAAAAACATTCTCAAGGGAGTAATTGACATGAAAAGATATATATCATCTGTGACAGATATTCGCAAAGCGGCTGAACAAGGGAACGCAGATGCCCAGTTCAATCTGGGCTTGATGTACTATGAAGGTGAAGACGTCTCACAGGACGATGCCGAGGCTGTGAAGTGGTGGTGTAAGGCGGCGGAACAAGGACTCATGGCTGCCCAGTTCAATCTGGGTGAGATGTACAAAGAAGGCATAGGCGTTCCACAAGACGATGCCGAGGCTGTGAAGTGGTATCTTAAGGCTGCTGAGCAGGGAGATGCAGATGCCCAATTCAATCTGGGTTTGATGTACAATAGTGGTAAAGGCGTTCCACAGGACGATGCCGAGGCTACGAAGTGGCATCGTAAGGCGGCGGAACAAGGCCATGAAATGGCCAAGACCAAACTGTATATGATGTACAGAGAAAGTAAAGGGGTTCCGCAGGATGATGCAGAGGCTACGAAGTGGCATCTTTATGCGGCAGAACAAGGAATTGCAACTGCCCAGTATAATCTGGGTTTAATGTACAATAGTGGAAAAGGTATTCCACAGGACGATGCCGAGGCTGTGAAATGGTGGCGTAAGGCGGCGGAACAACAACTAGCAAAGGCACAGGGCGCTCTGGGTTATATGTACCAAGCAGGTATGGGCGTTCCACAGGA
>JAPLDV010000560.1 GCA_026391235.1 Bacteroidia bacterium
GGGCATTGGTGCCAGGCCTGCCGCTGATGCGATCCGCCATGCCAATACGCCGTATATCAGTTCACTGCTGAAAAATTTTCCTCATTCACGCCTGAAAGCCTGTGGTGAGGATGTCGGCCTGCCTGACGGCCAGATGGGTAATTCGGAAGTCGGTCATTTGAATATCGGTGCCGGCAGGGTTATGTACCAGGATCTGGTCAAAATTAACCGTGCCGTTGCAACCGGCAGTATCAAAGAGAATAAAGAGCTTCGCGATGCATTCGGATATGCACGTGAAACCGGAAGAAAGGTCCATTTTATCGGTTTGGTTTCCGACGGGGGCGTGCATTCGCTCGACCGCCATCTGTATGCATTGTGTGATATGACAAAGGAATTCGGGCTCGATCAGGTGTTTATCCATGCCATTACCGATGGCAGGGATACAGATCCGTTCAGCGGTAAGGCTTTTGTTGAACAGCTCGAAGATCATCTGGCTACATCGAATGGAGTGATTGCCACTGTGATAGGCCGTTATTATTCGATGGACCGGGATAAAAGATGGGAACGGGTGAAACTGGGGTACGATCTCTATGTAAATGGAACCGGCAAACCGGTTACAAGCATAACTGAGGCCATTCAGGAGAGTTACGACGAGGGCATTACGGATGAATTCATCAAGCCAACTTATAAAACCAATGCGGCCGGCCAGCCAGTTGCCACAATTTCCGAAGGGGATGTGGTGATCTGCTTCAACTTCCGTACCGACCGCCTCCGGGAAATGACAGTCGTGCTGACCCAACGGGATATGCCTGATTTCGGCATGCATACGATCCCTTTGAAGTATTACACCATGACCCGCTACGACGACACTTTCCAAGGGGTCAATGTTATTTATGATAAAGATAACCTGACTGAAACCATTGGCGAGCTTATGGCCGGTGCCGGCAAACAGCAGATCCGCATCGCCGAAACTGAAAAATATGCTCATGTTACATTTTTCTTTTCGGGCGGACGTGAGGAGCCGTTTGATGGCGAAACCAGGATCATGATTCCCTCGCCAAAAGTGGCCACTTATGATCTGCAGCCTGAAATGAGCGCCTACCTGGTGAGAGATGCCATTGTTAAGGCACTGAAAACCCGCGAACCGGATTTTGTGGTGCTGAATTTTGCCAATGGCGATATGGTTGGCCATACCGGAGTATGGGATGCCATTATCCAGGCAGTGGAGGCAGTGGATGCTTGTGTTCAGAATGTGGTTGAAACAGCCAGAGCCAACGGCTATACCGCCCTGATTATCGCAGATCATGGTAATGCCGACAATGCTATTAACCCGGATGGAACCCCCAACACGGCTCATTCACTTAACCCGGTTCCGTGCATCCTGGTAAATGACGGATATTCCTCTATCCGGGACGGGATTCTTGCAGATGTTGCTCCAACCATTTTGAAAATACTGGGAATGAAACAGCCCGCCGCGATGACCGGTAATCCTTTGGTTTGATGATTGAAATTGGTAAAGCACTGGTAAGTTTGGATGTTCTTCAGAAAAAATTCTGCTGCAACCTTCAGGCATGTAAAGGAGCCTGCTGCGTTCACGGGGATGCCGGAGCACCTTTAACCCTGGAAGAGGCCGGCGATCTTGAAGATTATGCCGATGAACTTAGCCCTTATGTCAGCGCCGAAGGCCTGTTCTCCATTATTGAGCAGGGTGCATTTGTCCGCGATGTGGATGGGGAGATTGTTACCCCGCTGATCAATAATAAGGAATGTGCTTTCACCGTTTTTCAGGATGGGATAGCTTCCTGTGCCATCGAAAAGGCTTTTCATGATGCAGCTGTGCCCTTTCATAAACCGGTTTCGTGTCATCTCTATCCCATACGGATTAAGTCGTTCGACGAATTCGATGCAGTTAATTACGATGTCTGGGATATCTGTAACCCTGCACGCGAGGAAGGCAATCGAAACAATCAGCCAGTCTATGTATTTGTCAAAGAGGCGCTTATAAGGAAGTATGGAGTGGAATGGTTTGAACAGCTTGATTATGCCGCCCGAAACCTCGATTTTGGTAAATTTGACGGACAGGAGTAATAACTAATATGTATTTTCAGCAATTATAAACCTTAAATAGCAGCTATGATTAAGAAACTTTGGATTCTGCTGCCTTTGTCTTTCCTGGTAAGTTTCCCGGTTTTAGGACAGGAGAAGGAAAAGAAGAAAAACACTTCTGAAACCGCCGATACCACTATTGTTTTGAGCAAGGGACGGATTGTTTACAAAAACCGGATTTACCGGCAGAATGCCTCTTACCTCAACCTTGCCTATGGTGCCGGTTATGGATTTGAGCCGAAAGTGGAAGGGCAGAACACTATCGAACAAAACATGACCATTTCCTACCAGCATTTTATTAAAAAGATTGGTTTGCAGATGGGATATCATGCTTCATCTGATATTAAGGTCTGGTGGAGGTCTGATGTAAAATTAAATGATATTTTCCTGGGCATTGGCAAAAGATGGGAAAGCCCACGGTATGATTTTTCCGTTTTCGGGGGGCCTGGCTATGCGTATGGAAGTTACATTGTTACCATTAAGGACTCAACAGGTACCGGCAAAAACTACCCCTACCGTTTCAAGACATTAGGTTTTCATGCCGAAGCTCAGGCAACCTACAAAATCGCTTATGATATTGGTGTCGGATTATCCCTTTACGGCAGTGTCAACCGCGAATATTCTGTTGTCGGCGCACAGATCCACCTGTTTTTCTCCACCGCCTTCGTCCGCAACTACGACTAACCTGCTCCCATCCTGATCCGACTCACCCCCTGCCCCCCGGCCTTCGCCGGGGCAGGCTCTCTCCCGCGCTCGCTTCTCTCACGGGAGAGGGGAGCGCTCTGGCGAAACTGATAACTTATAACTGATAACTGATAACTCTCCTGCTATGACAACCATCAACGACTACACCTCCCAACACCAGGCCCGCTTCCTCGAAGAACTCTTCGGTTTGATCCGCATCCCTTCCATCAGTTCAATTGCCGCCCACAAACCGGACATGTACCGGGCTGCTGAATACCTCAGGCGGGCCTTGCTCGAGGCAGGTGCCGATAGCGCTACCGTTTACGAAACGGAAGGCAATCCGGTAACCTATGCCGAGAAAATCATTGATAATTCATGGCCAACTGTACTCGTTTATGCTCACATGGATGTGATGCCGGTGGATCCCATCCATCTCTGGAATTCCGATCCGTTCGATCCGGTAGTTGTTGATGGAAAAATTCTTGCTCGGGGTGCGGATGACGATAAGGGGCAATCTTTCATGCACATCAAAGCATTCGAATACCTGGTGAAAACCGGACAGCTGAAATGCAACGTGAAGTTTATGATCGAAGGAGAAGAGGAAATTGGGTCACCCACGCTCGGTTCGTTTTGCGAGAAATACAAGGAAATGCTCAAATCAGACATCATCCTTGTTTCTGATACTTCAATGATAGCTCCGGATATTCCCTCTATAACAACCGGGCTGAGGGGATTAACCTATTTACAGATTGAGGTTACCGGTCCAAACCGTGATCTCCATTCCGGTTTGTTTGGCGGAGCAGTTGGCAATCCGGTCATTATGCTCTCGAAAATGCTCGCATCGGTTCATGATGACGATAACCGGATAACAATTCCAGGCTTTTATGATCAGGTAATAGAACTTACTGATGTGGAGAAAAAATTGTTGTCGCAGGCACCCTTTGATATTGAAAAATACAAAGCAATGCTTGGGATCGGTAAGGTGTGGGGTGAGAAAGGATACCAGGTACCTGAGCTGACCGGAACACGTCCAACATTTGATGTATGCGGCATCTGGGCCGGGTACACGGGTGAAGGAACCAAAACCGTATTGCCTGCCAAAGCATACGCAAAAATATCTTCACGCATTGTACCGAATCAGGATCATCATCAGATTGCCGGATTGATCAAGCAGTATTTTGAGTCCATTGCCCCGCCTCAGGTAACTGTGGAGGTTAGTATACTTCACGGCGGGCCTGCGTATGTTTGTCCGATTACCCTCCCCGCTTATAAAGCCGCCGAAAAGGCTTTTGAAGACACTTTTGGAAAACGCCCGGTCCCTTTCCGCAGTGGTGGCAGCATACCTATTGTATCCACCTTCGAAAAAGTACTTGGCGTAAAATCCATCCTGATGGGCTTCGGTCTCGAATCCGACAACATCCACTCTCCCAATGAGTCCTATCCGGTATGGAACTTTCTGAAAGGGATTGAGACGATCACGAGGTTCTATCACCATTTTGCGGCCCCTGTGTAACGTGAAGGGTTCCCGCCTTCGCGGGAATGACAGAGAAGGATGCGGTGGTAAGGGAAGGGGTTCCCGCCTTCGCGGGAATGACAGAATGGGTGTCGGGTATCGGGTATCGGGTATCGGGTATCAGGAAAAGTAACAAGTGACTAGTGACAGAAAATGGCATCGGAGAACCGATGTTTTTTGTTATTATTTAAAATGGAAGAAAAAATTCATCAATTCTGGGAAAAAGTTGATAAATATTTGACAATACCCCTAAAAATCAGGGGGGGTATCCGAAATAATTGTATTTTTGCCTAAAAATATTTCTAACCAGATATCTGTTACCCGATACCCGATACCCGACACCCGATACCCGATACCTGATACCTGATACCCGACACCCGATACCTGATACCCGACACCCGATACCTGATACCCGACACCCGATACCTGATACCCGATACCCATTAACTCATAACATTCCTAACCCTTAAATCCTGATCCCATGTCAAACATCCGTGTTGAAGCCGTTAAAGAGCTGTTTTCAAGAAAACCATTAGTGGTTGAAGCTCCAGGTGAAAAAGTATCCGATTATTACGGAATACACACCTTTGGTTTGGAAACAATGAAAAAGTACCTGCCAACCGAGGCGTACGAAAATGTTAAGAAAGCTGTCGACACCTGGGGATATATCGACCGGCGGTCGGCAGATTCAGTGGCTGCAGCAATGAAAGCCTGGGCAATGAGCTTTGGCGTAACCCATTACACACACTGGTTTCACCCCCTGAATGGTTCAACCGCAGAAAAACATGACGCATTTTTCGAGCCGACAAAAGACGGAAAGATGTTTGAGCATTTCGGAGGTAAAGAGCTTATTCAACAGGAGCCAGATGCATCTTCACTGCCAAGCGGCGGAATTCGCAATACCTTCGAGGCTCGCGGATATACCGCCTGGGACCCGTCGTCTCCGGCATTTATCGTCGAAAAAACTCTCTGTATACCAACGGTTTTCGTGTCCTATACCGGAGAGGCCCTGGATTTTAAAACCCCGCTGCTGAAATCATTGTTCGCCCTCGATGAAGCGGCTGTTCAGGTTTGCCAGTTATTCGATAAGGATGTTGATAAAGTTATTGCTACCCTTGGCTGGGAACAGGAGTATTTTCTGGTTGATGAGGCTCTTTTTTATGCCCGCCCTGATTTGCTCCTCACCGACCGTACTTTGATGGGCCATGCTTCGGCCCGTGATCAGCAACTGGCCGATCACTACTTCGGATCGATCCCCGAGCGGGTCACGGCTTTTATGAGAGAACTTGAATTCGATTGCTACAAACTGGGTATCCCGGTGAGGACCCGTCATAATGAGGTGGCCCCCAATCAGTTTGAGTGTGCCCCTGTTTTTGAGGAGGCCAACCTGGCGGTTGACCACAACCAACTTCTGATGGATATCATGAAAAAGGTTGCCCGTAAACATAATTTCCGCGCCCTTTTGCACGAAAAACCGTACAAAGGCATAAATGGGTCAGGCAAACATAATAACTGGTCGATGCTCACGAATACCGGAGTCAATTTGCTGGCCCCAGGCACCAACCCGAAATCGAACCTCCAGTTTCTGACATTCATCGTTAATACCGTTAAGGCAGTTCATGATTATGCTGATCTGCTGAGAGCCAGTGTTATGTCGGCAGGCAACGAACATCGCCTGGGTGCTCACGAGGCTCCTCCGGCTATAATATCTGTATTTATCGGCCAGCACCTCACCCGGATACTGCAGGAAATCGAAGATAAGGTGCCGGCAGTCGACATGACACCGGATCAGAAAACAGAACTGAAATTGGATATCGGTAAGATTCCGCAGATTTTACTTGATAATACCGACCGCAACCGGACAAGCCCCTTTGCTTTTACCGGTAACCGCTTTGAGTTCAGAGCAGTCGGTTCATCCATGAACTGCGCCGCACCCATGACTATTTTAAACGCAGCCGTTGCCAACCAGCTTAGAGAATTTAAAGCGGAGATTGATAACCTGATTGAAAAGGGGGCTAAAAAAGATGAGGCTATTTTCCGTGTTCTACGTAAATACATCATCCATTCCAAAAAGATATTCTTTGAAGGCAACGGTTATGGCGATGAATGGAAACAGGAGGCCGAACGCCGCGGACTTACCAATATCAAGGATGCACCGGAAGCGTTGAAAGCATACGTGGATCCTAAAAGCATCGATCTGCTCGGCAGGCTCAATGTTCTGTCGGAGCGGGAACTAAATGCGCGATATGATATCCGCCTGGAAATGTTTACCAAAAAAATTCAAATCGAGTCGAGGGTTCTGGGCGACCTTGCTGTAAACCATATTATTCCGACTGTAATTAAGTATCAAAACCGTTTGATCGAGAACGTAAAAGGGTTGAAAGATATTCTTCCTGCCAGCGAATTTGCAGATGCCGCCAGTTACCAGCTAAATGCAATCCGGCGGATTTCAAAACACAAGTCCCTGATCCTGGAAATGGTGGATGAAATGGTGAATGCACGGAAAGAGGCTAACCTGATCGAGGATGTCCGCCTTCTTGCCGATGCCTATAATACTAAGGTTAAACACTTTCTTGATGAGATCAGATACCACATTGATAAACTTGAATTAATTGTGGATGACGACCTCTGGCCACTGCCAAAATACCGCGAGTTACTTTTTGCCCGCTAAAATAGGTTGGATCCAG
>JAPLDV010000898.1 GCA_026391235.1 Bacteroidia bacterium
TAAAAAATATATTACTACCGCATGTGTAAAACACTTAACTTAGTGGTATAAAACAAATTAAAATCCGACCTTGAAGATAAACCAGATAAGGAAAACAAAAATGAACCTAAACAAAAAAATAGTCGTGATGGCGGTTTTGATCAGTGCCATTCATGTGATCGATGGTTTCGGACAGCAGATCAAGGAAGACAAAGGTATACCGGTGGAAAAGGAGAACAACCAAAGGACAGGCTCCTGGAAGAAAATAACCCAAGCGCCGCTGGCAGTGCCACGGACCATCATCGGTACGGTGATCGTAGGCAATAAGCTGGTAGTCTGGGGTGGGGAGGGGAAGGGCGATAAGCCGGTTAATGAAGGGGCGATATATGATATCGACAGGGATACCTGGAAAAAGATGAGTGCAGCCCCTCTGGTAGGCGCGGAACACTTTACGATGCTGGCCTATGGAAAAAATCAAGTTATCATCTGGGGTGGGGAAAAGTATCCCTTTGGTGCTGTTTATGATGTGGACAAGGACGCTTGGAAGAAGATAGCCGAATCACCAATGAGTTTAGGGATGGAACCGTATACTTCAAAGATAGTGGGTAACAAATTGGTCGTATGGGGTATCGGGCAGTCCGGCCGGGAGAATCCGGTAGGAGGGGTATATGATATAGAGAAAGACCGTTGGACCATGATGCCGGATGCACCGATGCTGGCGCTGGATGACTGGCCGGCATTTTTTTATCAGAACAAGTTCGTGGTGTGGGGAGGACGCCGGACCGAAAAAGATGACTGTCACGGAGCGATATATGATCTGGAAAACAATACCTGGAAAAAGATGACCCCGGCTCCTTTAGAAATTGGTCCCACCAAAAATCCCAACGATATTTCAAAAGGGATACCAGCAGGCAGGAACTGGGGTGGATCCGTTTTAGTCGGGAATAAGCTGGTTATTTGGAGCGGCTGCCCGGGACCGATTACCGCCCAGCCTTCCTTGAGTTTTTCTGACGGTGCGATTTACGATATCGACAGGGACAGTTGGGAAAAAATAGCGAAAGCGCCGATCGAGCCAAGATTTTACCCCAAGGCATACGCATGGGGAAACAAGGTGGTCATTTGGGGCGGGATAAATGGCAAATTCTGTTTTGACGGCGCCATTTATGACCTGGAAACAGATGCCTGGGAAAAAATACACGATGCGCCTGTGCAGGCCAAACAAGAGATTTATTCCTACGGCTTGTTTGGCTATAACCGGGCGGCACCTGAATTATGGGGGAACAAACTCATTGTCTGGGGCGGGCAGGAACAAATTGTATTTGGCGGGAAAGATGTCGTGGTGGGTGCGATTTATGACCTGGAAAAGAAAATTTGGGAGGTGATACCCCAGGCGCCGATAAAGGGCAGGGATTATCACGCTTCATTCATATATGGAAATAAACTGATAATCTGGGGCGGTCACGATGACGAGTCGGTTTGCTGTGACGGTGCGATATTTGAGCTGGACCATGGCGTAAATTTGCCGCCGGGGCAATGACCTGGGGAAAGGCACTAAATTGTATCTAAAGTCACCAAAATTCACAAGAGGGAAAAACAGCCATGTCACCCGGTACACGCCGCTTGAGTCTGACCAGTTACCGATGAGACATCAAACATTGATTGGTAATCATTCAGGGTTTCCTCATGCCCTCTCCAATTGCACAGGATCTCAGTCGATCCATCGATGGAGGATTGAAGGCTGCGTCCTCTTATCAGTAATCCTTAAACCTGCCAATAATGTTTATGAAGCGTATGGCAGCTTTATAAAGGATCCTCTTTACAAATGGGCAAAAGAAACACCAGGTAGAAATAATTCTCGTATTAATTAAATAGGGTATCTTTATGCTTTAAAGTTTCAGAAGATGCCAATTCAGGATGATAGCAAAGCGTACAATGAATGGATTTTGCAGTCGGATTATGATTACGAAACTGCCGAAGCTATGTATTCTACTGCAAGGTATGTTTATACCGTTTTCATGTGCCATTTATGTATAGAAAAGGTAATTAAGTCACAATATGTAAAACGGCTCAATAACGTAGCCCCAAAAAGTCATAATCTGGTTTGGCTTGCTGAAGAAATTAAGATGGAATTTCCCGGGAATCTTTACAGGTTTGTGTTCCAGCTGAACGACGCCTCTTTACCAACACGATACCCACAGGAGCTGGCGGCTTCAATAAAATTCTACTCAAAGGAAATAACACTGGAGATTCTGAATAAAACAAAAGAACTACAGCAATGGATAAAAAATCAATAACAGCCATTATCACCTTTCTTAAAGATGAGTTTCAACAAAAGGGAGTTGATTTGCGTGGTATTGCTCTTTTTGGCTCACAGCTAACCGGGTCATCAAATCCTGGCAGTGATATTGATTTAATCATTGTTTCAGATACTTTTCAAAATAAAAACATATTTGAACGTTCAGATATTACGATGGATGTGGAGATAAAAGCTTTAAAAAAGTTCCATTTACCTATGGACATTCTAAAAATGACAGATGAAGAGTTTAATCAGAGTCTACAGAATAAAAGATTCTATGCTCAGCTGATCTGATAATGAGATCAAAACGGCAGCCTATTCCCGTTCAGGCTGTTAATAACGACCCAAAAAAATAAAACTAACCCAGTGGGAACGCTGGTGTCGTCCGGCCGGTATCCCTAATAAAACTCCTACCCTTCTACCCTCCTCTCTGAATAGAATGAAAGCGATTGACATAAATACAACACTCATTGATGGTTACCTGCGGTTGCTGGATAATCTTAGTTCGACCAGCAAACTTGACCTCATTTCCAAACTCACTCTTTCTGTTAAAACTGATATTACGGACAGGAAAAAGTATTTCTATAAGGCATTCGGGGCCTGGGATTCAAAACAAACTGCTGACGAAATTATCCATGATGTCAGAAACAGCAGAATTTTGAAACCACAAATTGAATCGTTTTGAAAAAATATCTCGCCCATTTCAAGCATTTAAAAAGTATCGTTTTGGAAGACTGGACAAAGTAATGTCATAGTTTCCGATCAAATGATTGTTTTACCGTTTCTCATTATTATCCCTGCAAATGGACTCCGCCTCTTTACGGATCGTACGTGCGAGATTAAAGAATCCGGTGGATTCAGCCACAGTCGGCTTTCCGTCCGGTAGTAATCCCATCTCGCCCGGATATCTGGAATCGATGTAAAGCTGAACCAACAAAATCAAAGAATCCAATTCAATTCTTGATGGGAAAATATGCCTCACCTGGTTAAATAAAGTTTCCAGGGAGTGAGTCTTGATAAATCCCAGTTCAAATTCCTCGACGATAGCCTTGAATGACTTCTCATTAGCCTGCTGGGCATGAAAAGCAGAGAGATGAGTCAGGTTCTCAATGGTGGCAATTTCCTCAATGAGGAGCAGATCACCTTCCGCACTGACCAGCCAGTCCTTAACTTTTTTTTTCATAAAGGACCTTCCCTTTTGAGAGGAGTTCGCGTGCAAAGAGGCTGTCAATCTCGATGAATTTCTGGTGCATCGGTTTGGTATGAACAATCAGGTCCACCGGAAACTCCTTCTTTATAGCCGAAATTGCCTTTGAGATTTTCAAGTAGATTTTACTTTTTTCGGAGAAGCTGGCGGGAATGATATCATCGCCGGTTACAACCAGAATATCCAGATCGCTGTTGGTATTCGGTTCCCCGTAAGCGTATGAACCGAAAAGAATGATCTTCTCAGGCTGAGTTGCCAGGAGTTTATCGACTAATAGCGGTATGTATCTGGTACCAATCAAAATCCGGGTAATTATTAAGTTCAACGAGCATCACACTACAAAGGTAAGAAAAACCTTAACTTAGGGGTAGCAGAATTTACCTCGACATTCCATGAAAAGGCGGCTGGTTTGCTGAACCACCTCATATTTTTCACAAACCAGACTGGGCGTCGAGCAATGCTCTGATTTTATTTAACCTTTTGGGATATTCGATGCGAGAACGTGCAAACTTACCATCCCGGTCGATTAGAATATAAGCTAAAACGGATTTCAAAACTCTCAGATAAACAACTTCAGGAATCTCTGTTCCGGCTACTTACCAAAATTCATTTTGTTAATGAAGAACTGATACCAGAAAGAATCTGGTTAAAGGCTGAGAAACTTACGAGGGATATTGACATTGATGATCTTGATTTTGTTGCACTCACCGACTATCTGAAGGGAATGTTGTGGACCGGCGATCAAGAACTTTATGACGGATTAAAGAATGGAGGATTTAAGAAAGTGGTTAATACCCAAGACCTTTTAAGGTTAAGAGCCCTGTTATCAAAAAAATAGGCAGGGATTTATCAGATAAAATAGGCTGGCCTCGGCTGCAGGCTGAATTACCCCACTTCAAAATCAGCCTGCAAAAGTAGAAGATGCAAATCCTTGTGCCGTATTTGTTACTTGACAATGTGGACTTTATGATGATATTCAAGTGAACCTGGAGAGTTTCCGAACGACAGTTTGTGCACCGTGATGGCAATACCATTACACTCAAGGAATACAGCAGCAGATTAATACAGGTGTTCGACAAGAATGCATCCATAGCGTTGTGCTTCTACTTTGCCAGCCTGTTCCGGGATATAATCATCCGCAAGTTTAACTTCTTCCCGATTCTCAATTTATTCGGTCCAAAAGGTGCCGGCAAAACGGAACTTGCTGTCAGCATCATGAGTTTCTTTGGAAAATTCGGTAAAGGACCCAATATCAACAATACCAGTAAGGCCGCCCAGGCTGATCATGTTTCCCAACTCAGTAATGCCTGCACTCATATCGATGAAGATAAAAACAGCATCGATGTCGACAAGATCGAATTCCTGAAAGGGATGTGGGATGGCTCAGCCGCTCCGCCAGCATAGCTGATTTCGCGGAATTCGCCAACTCGATCTCCGGGAGCCAGGCAACCAGCATCCGGAGGTTTCAGGATCGCTATGGGTATCCGGATGAGGTTTGGAACTTCCAGTCAATTAAAAAAGACCTTGACCGGAACACCATCCGTCAGGAAATCGGGTTCGAAAAGGACTCATGAACACATTACAACTTGATATTGACGGCTTTATCGGAAATTGGGGCTACTCGAAATCATTCGTTAAGAATTTCCTGGCAGCTGCCGGGAAAGAACCGGTCATCGTCCGTGTATCATCCCTCGGTGGTGACGTTGATCACGCTATATCCATTTATGATCAATTTGTTGAGCATGGCAATGT
>JAPLDV010000547.1 GCA_026391235.1 Bacteroidia bacterium
CTGGCGCTGCTGGAAAAGCCCGATACCGGCACGATCGTCATCAACGGCACCGACATCACTGCTAAAGGAGCCGACATCAACCGGGTGCGTGAAAAGATGGGCCTGGTGGCCCAGGGATTCAACCTTTTCTCGCATCTGGATGTCATGGACAATATCACGCTGGCCCCGCGGTATGTGAGGAAGCAGCCGATAGCCGAAGCTGAAGCACGGGCCATGGAACTGCTGGCGCTGGTCGGACTGGAGGAAAAGGTCCACGCCATGCCTGCCGAACTGTCGGGCGGGCAGCAGCAGCGGATAGCCATCGCCCGATGCCTGGCCATGGACCCCGGCATTATCCTCTTCGATGAGCCCACATCGGCCCTTGACCCGGTGATGACGCGTGAAGTGCTGTCGATCATCCGGAAACTGACCGACCGCGGGCTTACGCTTATTATCGTGACCCATGAGATGGATTTTGCCCGGGAGACCGCCAACCGGGTTTTTTACCTCGACGAGGGTATCATCTACGAAGAAGGCACGCCGGCCGACATTTTCACCAACCCGGTTCGGGAAAAAACCAGGGCCTTTGTCAGGACCCTCGATACCCTCCGCTTCACCATTGCCTCAAGGAGCTACGACCTGGTAGCCATGAATGCCCGCATCGACTGGTTCTGCAGGCTTCACGGGCTCAATTCCCGCCACAATTACCGGATCCAGCTGGTGACGGAGGAACTCATCCAGGAGATCTTCCAGCAATGCTTCAATATTGTTAACCCCGATATGGAGCTTATCGTGGAGCACTTTGCGACCAATAACGAGATCGCCCTGATTATCAGGTATCCATATAAGTATTATAATCCTTTCGACTTGCCGGAAGATGACCACGACCGCCTAGGGATGACCCTGGTGGCGGGAATGGCCCGAAGCTATGATTTCGAACATACAGATGGAATAAACATATTAACCATAAAACTTTAACACAAAACGTATGAATACAAGAATCCTGACTCCGGTCCTTGCCATTGTGCTCCTGGTACTCTCCGGGTGTGTTGGCAGTAACATGAAAATCAACAGCTTCGAGGCAATGGGCGGCAAAACCATCGGTGTGGTGTCGGTCGGAGCCATCCCCGCAAACCAGGCCAAAGTGGTGGCGCGGTCCATCAACGCCGAGCCCGGAAAGATCATCGAGTACAACCGCCGGTCGGACGCCATCATGGCGGTGCTGAGTGGCAAGGCCGACGGCATCACCTGCCCTTCTTTCGTAGCCGAGTACTACGCAAAAAGGAACAACTCGCTGAAAGTGGTGGAACCCAGCGAGAAGATCCCCTACAAGGTGATCATGGTGGTCCGCAAGGAGGACGAGACTTTCCGGAATGAGCTGAACCGGGCTATCGGAACGCTCTACGAGTCGGGCCGCCTGCAGTCAATCGAGAACGAATGGATCACCAATCTACCGCTGACGGGTGAACCCGCCAATATCGGGCAGATGAACTCGGCCGGGGCTCGAAAAATACGCGTGGGCATATCAGGCGACTTCCCGCCGCTGGACTACATATCAGCTGACGGGCGGCCTGCCGGTTTCAACGTGGCTTTCCTGTCGGAAATCGGCACCCAGCTGGACATAAAGTTTGAATTTGTTTCGCTCGAATCAGCGGCCCGGTTCACCGCCCTGGCCAGCGGGAAAATCGATGTCATCTTTTTCCATTTCAAGAGCGAGCAGGCACCTGACCTTTTTGACTTCAACGAGGATAAATGGGTAATGACCAACCCCTATTACGAATATCTGGGTGATTATTTCCTGGTGAAGAAATAACCTGGATAATATAGTGCTATAGAACAGACCATTATAGTTTTCACAGAGAAGTACTTTCCGGCCTCTGAATAATTGGTTATTCCTGGTTGGGTCAAGATGGATTTGGAGAAGCAAAATCTTTTACGTCGAACGGATGTGGCTCAACTAAGTTACACAACCAGCAGGGCCTTTTTATTCCTTGACTAATTTCTTAACTATTGTACTTCCATTCCGGTCAACAATTTTAAGGAAATAGATTCCGGCAGGCTGAGCAGATATATCGATTTCGCAGGTAGTGCTGCGGCTATTTACCGAATGTGCCTTTTCTCCCAGAATAGTGTAGATTTCAACCTGAGAGTCTGTTGTCAAACCTCTGATAACCAATGTGCCGGTTACAGGATTAGGGTAGATCCTAATCCTGGTGTTGCCGGATATCTCATTTACTCCGGTGGAAG
>JAPLDV010000845.1 GCA_026391235.1 Bacteroidia bacterium
ATTCATGGTCAGCTAAATTCAATTTTTTTATCATTTCCATTGCATCAATCTCGATCCTTGAAAAGGCAAACCACTTTTTTCCGAGATCCTTCTGTGAGTTAAAGCGTTTCAAATCCAATTTTAACTGTTTTGAAACGGACGAGGTATAGATAGTTGCCGTAACAAGATTATTCCTTTTCGACAATAATGTCAAAACACTTTCATCTACATAATTGTCAACCAGAACAATAGATTGCATCGCCGACTTAACCTACAGAAATTGCTGCATCCAGATTATATATGACAACTTTGCGTCTGACCCATCGATTACCCTCTTGGTGAACTTCCGAGGAAACCTCGGAAGTTGCTTCTTCCTTCAATTCTTCCTCTTTGTAAATATTTTTCAAATGCCAACCAACGTTATCCATAGAGCAGCCGAATAAACCAGCAATTTGCTTTTGGCTAAGCCAAATAGTTCCATCAGCTACCCGAACCTCGATTTGAGTGGATTGATCCTCTGATTGATATAAGAGTATTTCACCTTTTCCCATGATGCTTCGCTCCAAAAGTGCGGATCCCGGAAAAGTTTTCAAGCTCTTTCTCCTGCAAATTCCAATGGTAAAATTTTACTAAAAAGGCATTTTAATCCCGCAGAACCTTTTTACCTTTAATACAAATTTTAACCCTGCCTTAATAAACCATATCATGAAAAAGACCCATGCGTTCCTTCTGATCCTGCTTACGGCAATGCTGTTTTCCTGCCGGAAGGACGATTTCACCGGGAAGGATCTCACCATCCTCACCGAAAACCTCAAACCTTACAATTTCAGCGAAAACGGCACAGCCAAGGGAATTACCTATGACCTGGCACAGGAGATCCTTAGCCGCTTTGAGTTGGATAATGCCATTGAAATGGGTGCCAGCTGGGATCAATTGCTGAACCGGCTGAAAACCGAGGAAAACATAGCCCTGTTCACCACCATGATGACCACCGAGCGGAAGGATCTGTTCAAGTGGGCAGGACCGGTGGTGCTGGCCGCCTTTAGTTTTGTGGGGCTTCCATCCGAAGGTTTTACTATAAATGATGTGGAGGACGCAAAAAAACTGAACTCCGTGGGTGTACCGAAATCTTTCAGCACGGCGGAACTTTTGCATCAGCTGGGGTTTACCAACCTGGTGGAGTATTCCGATGAAGATGCAATGGTCAGGGGTTTATACCAGGGGGAAGTTCAGGTGATTTTCGATGATTTCAATATAGTTAAAATGACCGCCGTCAGCCAGGGCAGGGATATCGTCTACCTGGCCCCCTTCTTTACTTATTCGACCCAACAGGGTTTCATCGCCTTTTCAAAGGATGTTGACGACCAGATCGTGGCCAAATGGCAGGATGCCATAAATGATATTAAGGATGAAGGCCTTCTCCAGGAGATCCTTGACAGATATGTTCCCGATGCCAGGGCGCCCGGGAGGGTCAACCTGTTTACCGAAGAAAATCCGCCATTAAGCTTTACCGGGACCTCGGGAGCGCTTTCCGGCAGCTCGGTGGAGATGGTGAATGCCATGATGGAGATCATGGGAATGGATTACCCCGTCAACATGACTGCCTGGGCGGATGCCATCGCCCAGGTCCACCTGGTTCCGAATTCAGCCGCATTCAGCACTTTACGTTCGCCATCCCGGGAATCTTTATTCAAATGGGTGGGACCAATAGCCAAGAATCGTTTCCGGTTTTTCGTCAGGGCCGGATCCGATATCCATATCAATACACTCGATGATGCCAGGGTACTGGGATCGGTGGCTACGGTTAATGGCTGGGCATCCAATGAGGAACTTATCACCCGGGGATTCACCAATGTTGTAACCTATACGGCGGCTATGGATGTGATCCGCAAGTTGATGCAGGGGGATGTCGATTGTGCGGTATTGAACGAGGTAGGCATCACCTACAAGCTGACCGAAGCCGGTTTTACCCCGGCCGATGTCAGGAAAGAAGCGGTTTTAATGGAGGGATTGAATTACCTGGCCTTTTCCATTGATACTGATGATTCCTACATCACCCAATGGAACAATGCTTATAACCAGATGGTTTCGAGCGGCCGACTCGCGCAGATCTGGGGAAAGTGGTTCCCGGATATCGACTGGTAGGCGAGTATTGGCGGTGATTGATGAAGATGGACACCTCTCGCAAAGCGGCGATGTTCTATTGATAAACACAATCAGGATAAAATTCGCTTATATTTTGATATTGAATTAATTATCATCTTGTTAAGAAAAAGGCACCTGCCTGATTTGAAAATTTTGCAGGCGGGCATCTTCCGGCACAGATGCCCGAATCATACAACCAGGGTCAGGGACTGCAGATGATAAAGGCAGCCATCGCGCCTCCCGATTCGGCCGGATATTTCTTGTTGCTGAAAGAGGCCGGCGGCAAATTTGAAGAGGTTACCGACCGGAAGAGTGAAGCGGACAAAACAGGCAACTATTATCTTTTTACAAAATCTTTTTATTCAAAGGGGGAGAACGATTACTACTTCCACGGCAACTGGTACGGGGGATATACCTATGTCGACCTGCTGGCAAAGGGGGTTACGGAGAAATTTATCCGGGCCAACATGGAGGGGTACGAAAAATATGCCGGAGAAGAATTCGGAAAATCGATGCCGGGCATCTTTACCGACGAGCCCCATCTGAATTCACCGGGAGGAATCCGTTGGACACCGGACCTTTTCGGGATGTTCGAAAAAAAGTGGGGATACAGTCTGAAGATGAACCTGCCATCGCTGTTTGAGGAGATCGGTGACTGGAAAAAGGTGCGCCACAATTATGCCCAGGTGATGCTGGAGCTGTTCATCGACCGGTGGGCAAAACCCTATGCTATTTGACATGGTTTTTCGGTAAAACTTGGCTAAATTTAAAGCCCTGTTGAAAGAAGTGGCAAAATGCGTTGGTTATGAGTCTTGGCAGGCCTTTCAGCCACGTTAGTCCGTTCTTGGGAATGTGACTGAATTGGCGAAGCTGTATCAGGGAGGGATGTAGAGACGTTTATAAACGTCTCTACGAATTCATCTGAGGAACACGCCGTACGTTTTCAGATACCCGAAAGTTTTCGGGGGAAAAACTGCTACAACCGAAATGTTGCCAACAAGCTAAAAACGAATTTCCGAAGGCCAGAAAAAAACTCTAGATTTAACCCACATTGCAGCCTTGAATCCTTAACTACCTGATATGCAAGTATAACATTTTCTTAAGTTTCGGAAGGGGGGACTACGGATTTTTTTAGAATCATCTGTTCGGGTTTTATATA
>JAPLDV010000451.1 GCA_026391235.1 Bacteroidia bacterium
TGCCCCGCAATACAGCTTTGAAAATCGCCACCGGACTCGGAGCCGGACTTGGCTATCAGGGCAAAATATGCGGGGCAGTTCTGGGAGCCTACCTGGTACTCAGCCTGAAAACAGGCAGCCCCGAGCCAAACGATGTATTGTGCAAAGAGATCACCTACCGGCTGACCCGTGCATTCGACCAGGAGTTTATGAATATCCACCGTTCACTGATCTGCAAGGACCTGCTCCATGCCGATCTGAGCACTGCCGAAGGTTACCGGTATGCGGATGAAAATGGTTTATTCAATAACACCTGCCCTGTTTTCGTCAGGGACGCGGTCATCATTCTTGAAGAACTTCTGGAAAGGCTTTAACCTGCATAAAACCAATGGCCTTCTTTCATCCCCGCGAAAGGCGGTACCTCCCGCCTTTATCCACCGAGCCAGTTGGCGACCGCAGGGAGCATAGTTAGCGAACGAAGTGAGCATAATTAGCGAACGAAGTGAGCATAGTTAGCGACCGCAGGGAGCATAGTTAGCGACCGCAGGGAGCATAGTTAGCGACCGCAGGGAGCATAGTTAGCGACCGCAGGGAGCATAGTTAGCGACCGCAGGGAGCATAGTTAGAGAGGCGCGAGCATAGTTAGCGACCGCAGGGAGCATAGTTAGCGAGGCGCAGCCGAACGTATTATGAGCCTGAGCGACTGGTCGTAAGTAAGGTAGTTCCAAGCCCAGTTGATGAAGATAAAGAAGCGATTTTTGGTGCCGACGATGGCCATCAGGTGAACGAGTATCCAGATGAGCCAGGCAATAAATCCTCCGATATGCAGCCGGCCGATGTCGACCACCGCCTTATTTCTGCCAACGGTTGCCATTGAACCTTTATCGTGATATGAGAAGGGTATCAATTCAAGGTTGTTAGCGCTGCGTAACAGGTTTTGAGCCAATAGCCCGGCTTGTTGAATGGCCGGCTGGGCAACCTGGGGATGTCCATTGGGGAATGCCTCCTCTGTCATGATCGCCTGGTCACCCACCACATATATGTTTTCGAAGGGCGACAGACGGTTAAAACTGTCTACTGCCATCCTTCCTCCGCGTCCCCTAGCGGCTTTGTCGAGCCCGGGAATCTCATTAACCTTAACACCGGCAGCCCAAAGAACGGTCCGACTGGCAATCTTTTCACCGGTGTTTAACGTAATCGTGGTTTCGTTATACCCTTCAATCGCAGCATTAACTTTAACTGTAACACCCATCTTCTGCAGGTACTGCGTGGCCCTTTTCGATGCAAAATCCGACATCGGTGCGAGAAGCCGGTCGGCCGCTTCGAGGATAAATATCTTCATCCGGATGGCCTGAGATACCGACTTCATAGCCAGGCTGTTAGTTTCGATCTCCTTATTACCGAAATAATTGGTCGTAGCACCCAATGCCAGAACCAGAATATCATATCCAAGAGTGCCGATGGATGTATGAATTTGCTTTTTATCTCCATCAACCCTCAACAGCTCAGCCATCCTGAAATGAAAATCCGGAATTCCCTGAAAGAGTTTTCATAAAGGAAACTCGATCGAGCTCGGCTCAAGCCCTGATGTAGCAACCTGATAATAAAGTGGTTGGAATTGATGATAATTATTCCGGTCGATCAACGCCACCTGGTAGTTACGCTTAGAAAGAATGCGAAGAAGTCGCAATCCGGCAAATCCGGCACCAACCACGACAATCCGCGGATTATTTGAAATCGGTATATTTGGCAGAGATAGCATAAGAAAGACATTTAAGATTGTAGAGACGCATAATTGCGTCTATAATTGAGTCTATAATTGAGTCTATAATTGCGTCTATATTTGCGTCTATGACATTGAGACTAAGAGAGAATTGTAATAAAGTTAACAGATTAAAAACGTGAATGTAAAAATATTTAGCGAATGAAAGTTGCGTTATATTTGTGAAATAATTTCCAAAGCATGAAATGTGTAAAAGGATTTTTATTGGCATTCTTATTATTGGCGGGTGTTGGGATGTGGGTTGCCTGTGAGAAAGAAGGCAGCGAAAATGATGGGGGTGCTAACCACAATGCAGGTATCGATTGCCTGGTTTGCCACAGAGCCAATGGAGGAGGGAAAGGGGTGTTTAGTGCCGGGGGAACGGTATACAAGGCTGGTACTGCCACCGGCGCAGTTGGCGCAACGATTTCAATATTTGCCAATTCTGACGGCAGTGGCATACCGGTAGCCACTATGTCCAGCGAGGTAGGCGGTAATTTCTATACCAAAAGCTCAATTTATTTTGGTACCGGACTTTATGTGAAAGTCGCTTATGCAGCCGGTACCAGCTCCATGATGACACCTATCACCACCGGTGCGTGCAACAGCTGCCATGGGGTAGGGAGTGTGGAGAAGATAACGGTGCAGTAGGCCACTCTTTCGTTTCACGTTTCACGCTTCACGTTTCACGCTTACCGATAAGAATCCTTATCTTTGGTATTCTGATAAATATCAAGATTATGAACCCCTCATGAGCCAATGCTCGCAAAATGCAATAAAAATAATTGAGGGCTCCATGAGTACGAGCCAATTAACCATGAAACAATAAATTATTTACGAATGAAAACCAATTATCTTCTGCTATTGCCTTTCTTTCTTCTTGCTGCTTTTTTTACGCAAGGGTGCAAAAAGGAAAATCTTCCAGATGGTCTGGAATGGTCGGTACTGAACAATCCATCACGGTTTCCTTTGATGAATGATAAGGTAGCGCTGGTGTACGAGGTAATGGTAAAAAACACTTCCATCGATAGCTATGCTTTTGAACTGATCACTGTTAAAGATGGTTCCTTAACCATTCAGAATCTCTTCGGCAATGAATTGGATACCATAGTAGCTGTTTATCATTCCAACAGGAAATCATTGATGGCAGGAGAAACCGCACTTTTATTCATGTGGGTTGAGCCTTCACCAACCCAGTCGTTTCCGGAATCGCTTACCCAAACCATTCAGTTCAACCGTGTCGCAGATGGCAAGCAATACACCAAAGAAATAGAAGTGTCGGTGAATCAATCATCACCTGTTGTTTTATCAGCCCCCCTGAAGGCTCGCCGGTATGCTACTGCCGGAGCTCCGTCATACAATTCCTATCACCGCCGTACTGTAAATTTCCTGGATGAGAAATTCTGGATATCAGAGCGATATGCGATGGATTTTATAGGATTGGATGATGGTAACAGATATCGTCAGGGAAGGCAGGATGCCAATATTGATTACTATGGTTATGAAGATATTGTTTATTCAACAACAGCCGGTGAGATCGTAAGCATTATCGATACTTTACCAGACAACATCCCGCCCAAAGTACCTGAAATCAATTCCGATGAGTTGTACCGGACTGGTGGGAATCAGGTAGTTGTAAAATTATCTGATGACGCTTATATTTTTTATGGTCACCTCGTGCGGTCAAGTATCGATCTTAAAGTCGGCGATAAGGTGGAAGTTGGACAGCCGATCGGCAGGCTTGGTAACTCAGGTAACAGCGACGCCCCGCAACTCCACCTGCAGGTGATGGATGGACCCGATCCCCTCCGAAGCAACGGAATCTCCTGGGTGTTCGATCGCTTTGTCCTGCACGGTAATATAACCGGATATGACCACACCAACGGAATGATCCGGGTTAATTACCTGACCATCCAAAAAGAAACCACCGGAAAAAACTTTGGGGGCGATGCAGTGGTTGGATTTGAGTAAACGTGAGGAAGTTAAGAACGTATAGAACGTAAAGAACGTGAAGATTGTGAGAGGAGGTGACAATCATGCTTCGCGATTACTTGAATCTCGCACGTAAGAATTCAGAATTCCTAATTCGAATCTCATCATTCATACCTCAGCGTCTCTACAGGGTTTCGCCGGGCTGCACTGAACGATTCCCATGATACGGTTAGAACAGCAACCAATACAACCAAGGCGCCCGCGACCACGAAAATCCACCAGGAAACAGCCGTTTTGTAAGCAAAACTCTGGAGCCAGCGGTTCATGATAAAATTAGCAACAGGACAGGCTATTACAAAACCTGCAAGCACCCAGCGGACCATCCGGAAATTCAGCAGGACCATGATTTGGCCGGTTGTGGCCCCATTGACCTTCCGGACGCCAATCTCCTTCCTGCGGCTTACCGTGATAAAGGCCGACAGACCGAAAAGCCCGATCGCCGCAATCAAAACCGCCAGCAGGGAGAACAGGGTGATCATCTTCTGATTCTGTCCGAGCGATAGATAGCTGCCGGCAAGATAATCATCAAGAAATTGAAACTCAAATAACTGTTCTGGCATGGTCATTTCCCAAACTGCTTTGATCTTGTTCAGTAAACCGGCAACATCAGTGGTATTGAACCGGATATTCACGAAAAAATAGCTCCAGCTGTCACTTTGTGGGTTTACCGATATAATTAAAGGTGAAACAGGCTCATACAAGGAAGAGAAATGAAAATCATCCACAACACCAATTACCTCAAATGGCTGGTTTCGTTTGATCTTTTTCCCGATGGGATCGGTCCAGCCGGCGAAATCCACCAAGGCCTGGTTTACCAAAAAACCGCTGGCATCGGAAGCTGTCGTTCCCCTGAAATCGCGGCCCTTCCTGAGTTTGATCCCATAGCATCTCAAGAAATTCTCATCGGTATAGATTGTCCGGATCAGCTCGATATTCTCCTTTCCTTCCAATGCGTACCCGTTGGAAGTTACGCCGGCCCCGGGCATTTCGCTGGATATAGTGACTTCAGCGATTTCGGGTATTTTCTTTAACTCATCGATTACCCGCCCGGCATCTTTGAGCTCAAATCCTTTACTCACATTCAGGCTGCCGATGGAATGCCGGTCGAAACCCAGATCCAAACTGTTGATATAGCTATTTTGTTTCTGCATCAGAATCAGGGTGCCAATCAGGACCACAGCGGCAAAAAACTGAAACGATACGAGTCCGTTGCGGAAGTATTGACTGCGCTTGCCCATGATCGTATTTTGAATTCCTGCCATCGCCTTCTGCCGGCCGAGCAGCCAGGCCGGTCCAAACCCGGCGATGAATCCGGTGAGCAGGGTAGCCAGCAGGGTAATTACTACCACCAGCACAGGATTATCCCTGAGTTCAAAATCCGATCGGGTGAACTGGTTCAGCATCGGGTAGAAGCTTATCAAAAGGATGATCGAGATTACACCGGCGAGCAGCGACAGGACAACGGATTCCGCCAGTAACTGCGTCCGGATTTGAGATCCGGCCGCTCCCATTATTTTCCGCAATCCGGTTTCCCTGACACGGGTGAACGCGATAGCGGTCGACAGGTTTATATAGTTGATGATGGCCAGAAGCAGGATCAGGAGAGCTATCGTAGTGATAATTAACAGATTAGTTTTACTGCGATTGGTTGGACAATCTTGATCGAGATGGCTGTTCAGGTGTACATTACGGATGGGCTGCAATCCCAGCGACATTTCCCAGCCGGCCGACCGGTATTTTTTATTGATCTTTTCTTCGAGAAATGCGGGAAATTTTTCAGACAATCTATCGGGATCGGTTGCGGAGCTCAAACGAAGATAGGTCAGGAAAGTCCAGCCGCCATCCCATTCCAGATAAACCCCCGGGCGGTTTTCGAGAGTAGAGTAGGAGGCCACCGCCTCAAAAACCAGATGGGTGTTGGCCGGGGGATTTTCGGCTACCCCGGTAACCACAAACTCCATCCCTTCGGGGGTTTTAATCACCTGTCCGATCGGGTTCTTCGAGGCAAAGATCCGGATGGCCTCCGCGCGTGAGAGAACAATGCTACCCGGCTGATCCAGAACACGGTCGGCTGAACCCTGGATCAGCTTGAATCCAAAGAAATCAAAGAAGTTTGTATCTGCATAGCGGAATCGTGCTGTGGTGATCAGTTCAGTTCCGATCCGCATTTTCTGCTGATTTTCGGCGGATACCCGGCAAAAGGATCCGATACCCGGAATTTCCGCGGTGACGGTTGGACCTACCGGAGCATTGCAATATCCGCTCGACATCCGTTTGTCTCCATTCACGAGCGTTGAACTCACCCGGTAGATCCGGTTATTATCCGGATAAAAATTATCGAACCTCGTTTCATGACTCACCAGGATCAAAACATAAATGAATGCCGCCAGGCCCAGCGACAATCCAATCAGGTTTATAAATGTAAACGACCGGTGGCGATACAGGTGGCGAAGTGCCAGTTTCAGCTGAAGATTGAACATCGGATTTTGATTTGTCGTTCTAAAATTAGCGATTTTACTTATTTTGCAGATAAAACATATCCGATGGCAAAAGATTGGAAAAACCGGCTGGGGGTTGTTTATTCAACAAATTCCGATTTTAACTACGACAAGGAAGATACGGGTGAACCCGATACCCTCCCTGCCAATCAGCAGAAACTTATTGTTCAGCTCGATAAGAAAAACCGCAAAGGAAAGGCCGTAACTCTTATTACCGGTTTCACCGGTTCAAATGCAGACCTTGAAGCTCTCGGGAAATTACTGAAAACCAAATGCGGAGTAGGTGGAACCGCCAAAGACGGAGAGATACTGATCCAGGGGGACTTTCGGGAGAAAGTTATGTTTATACTTGGTAATGAGGGATATAATGTGAAGAAATCGGGAGGGTAGAAAGGTTGAATTCAAAACTGGTCTTCGAATCTCTACATTCTTACTTCAAATTTCCCGGTCACTCGTCACTGGTCACACTATTTCAGTCTCGCAATCCGTATCGTCGGGTTATCCTCCAAACTCCATTCAGGATAATTCTTCACCAGGTCGATCCCAAACCTTTTTGAATCATACTCGATGGAACCTGGATCTTTGATCTCATATAGAAAATCATCTGTAAACGCCATCGGATCGAAGGGAATGGAGCCTGGATGTCTCCCAGATCGAAGGTCAGAAATTCTTCCTCTTTTATCAGATTAAAATCAGTCTTATATACAATAGAATAGGGAAATACCGAGAATAAGAAACCATCGCTGACAGCCACTAATTTATTGGCAGTATGTGAATTGAAATCTCCACCTTTCAAACCTGTTCCCAAAAGTTTCCTGGCCAGAATCTTGCCTTCCCGGTTAACCTGAAGTATACCGATCCGCTCCTTATCATTTGTGGTACTCAAATCCTGATACAGCAGGGTAAGAGTGTTTTTATCATGGATAACTAAAGCACCGCAAAGTCGGATTTGGCATTGCGGAGTTCCGTTGGTATCATAATCCGGGTTTTTGGTTCCTCATTTATCCAGGAGACAAGTATAAAAGCCGGGAAAGCCAATAATAACCCTAATCTGGCCAGGCCTGATAAGCTTTTCAGGTTCATGTGCATTGGAGTTTGTTAGTGAAAAAACGGAAATAAATACATTATCGTATGATCTGTTGATAGGATCTGCTGCTGTTAGTTGATTATCTTTACTGTATCCAAACACCAACCTCACCATGACCATCCACTTAAAGTTCACAGCAATATCCGCGCTGTTATTTGTCATTCTGTTATCATCCTGCAAAAATCCCGCACCCGCACCGGAAGATCTCATCCGCATTCCCATTCTCGAAGAAAACTTCCTTTTAAATGATACCGTCTCCAATTATTTAAAGATTGAGAAGCTGGTCAGGCTCGAGGCACATCCCGATGCCCTGATGGGGATCATCTCCAGGGTCGAGGCCATTGATAACCTGATTTTCATCCAGAAGCAGGATAAGTCGCAGGAATTATTGGTTTTTTCATCTGAAGGAAAATTTATCCGGAAGCTTTGCAACATAGGCAAAGGCCCGGGGGAAGCGGTCATGCTGGGTGGCTTCTTTGTTGACTCAGTTAACAAACAGGTGTATATGGTTGATTGGGCCAACAAGGTAATTTTGAAGGATTATAACGGTAATCTGATCTCCGAATTCAAATGTCCATACGGATCATCAGATCTGGTGATGGCGGATAAAAATCATTTGGTTTTCGCAGCAGGAGGCAAAAATGAGGTTTGCATTACAGATTTATCCGGGAAAGAAATCCACCGCTTTCTGAATTATGTCCCCCCCTTTTATTTCGGATTGCTTTTTCCATTAATTAAAACCGGTGACGGGGCATTGTTTCAACGGTTTATGGATGACACCCTTTACCTGGTTACTAAAGATACCATTAAACCCCGTTACCTCATCGATTTCGGCGATAATGCCCTCACACGCAAGCAATTTCTCCAATTTCCTGCTAATGAGATGGGAGAACGGGACATCAGCCCTAATTACATGCTCGACTTAAGATTGAGCGGGAATGCCGGCGACATTCTTGCTTTCACCTTTTCTTATAATCGAAAACAATATAATGCCTTTGTGGATCTTGTCAGTCGGCGAACCTGCATTTTTGAATTCTGGCAGACCCAGAAAGATCCAATCCTGGGAAAGGGATTTCTTATGTGTGCAAGCAGCAACAACAATTATTTCATAGGATGGTATCTCCCCGGCAGTATGAAAATGGACAACATCCCGCCGGTATTGGCTCCTGCGGGCCCAATCAGCATGGAGGATAATCCGATTCTGGTGTTTTACCGGTTTGATTTCGGGAAGGGAGGTTCAGGTCTAACTGACAAAGGAAAGCAATAACTCAAAGGGTGTGGTACAAAATGCCATTGACTGGGGTTCCTTTAAAGGAGTTCTTCCAATTGACACCGGCTTTAAAAGTTGGTGATAATTGCATCCTGATAATTTCAACCGGAAAGTTGATCCTGATAAGTTGCCACTACATTTTGAGGCTGTGCTAAATTGTACAGGGGCTTGTTTGGCCAGTGGACCCCCCCTCTTATTAGTTGCCCACGGGTTCAGAGGTTGTGTAATAATGCGAAACCTGTTATAATTATCAGGGGGTACTTTTTTATGTTGCCCCCGGCTTTAGCCGGGGGTTTGCGATGAATATCTGATAGTTACGGACTTTAGTCCCATTTAATAAACTCTTTGCCAAACATCCTTTGGAAATTGGAAAGTCCATATGGCTTTGTGGATCAACATAATCCCCCAAATAAATTTGGGGGCAACTGATCGGATCAACTATCAGGGGACAATTATTGCACAGCCTCTTCAGTCTCGGGCAACTAATAAGAGAATCCATTTTGTCTCACATTCTTCTGTCTCACAGTCTTCTGTCTTCCGTCTTCCGTCTTCCGTCCCGGACGCAAGTATGCGTCCCTACAGTCTGCGAAGCATTCCTGCTACCCGGATCTCCTTACACGAGCTCCCAACCATCAGCCTGAACTCCCCGGCCTCGACAACCGGCTTGAGGTTCTTATCCAGCATGGTGAGCATATCCGGGGTAATGTCGAAGACTACCTCACGGGTTTCACCTTTTTTCAGATGAATGCGCTGGAATCCTTTGAGCTCGGTGACCGGACGGGAAACAGATGCAAACAGATCCCGGATGTATAACTGGACCACCTCATCGCCATCGAATTTACCCGTGTTGGTAACTTTTAGCCGGATGCGGGTGGATTCCCCCTCACTGATTTCCGGCTTATCAATTTTCAGATCTGTATAATCAAAGGTGGTATAGCTCAGTCCGAATCCGAATGGGAAAAGTGGTTGACCGGTTAAATTGACGTAATCATCGCCGCGACCGGTGGGCTTGTGGTTATAGACCAGGGGCAGCTGGGCTTCCGACACGGGGAAAGTGACCGGCAGCCTTCCGGCCGGGTTATAGTCGCCGAAAAGCACATCGGCCACCGCTTCACCGCCGGCTTCTCCCGGATAC
>JAPLDV010000449.1 GCA_026391235.1 Bacteroidia bacterium
TTTGACATCTGAAAACGCAGGAAAGGAATTCAAGTATGATTCCCTTAGCTATCAAGGCCTGGCTGAACTTATGCAAAAATACGTCCCGGCGTGGAGAGTTGAAATATTAAAGTTCTTCGACCTGGTTGTTTTTAACTTTCTGATCTCCAATGGCGATGCTCACATCAAGAATTTCTCATTGCTGGAAACACCGGATGGTGATTTCAAACTGGCACCAGCATACGACCTGATCAATACTGGGTTACACTTACCTGGTGATGAAATCTTTGCCCTTCGAAAAGGTTTGTTTAATGCTGGAGATCAAACGTACCGCCCAATGGGAATAATTACAGGAAATACATTTATGGAATTTGGCAAGAGAATCGGACTACCGGAAAAAACGGTCAAGAAGGAGATTGATCGATTCTGTGCTTCCTACGATAAGGCTGAATCGCTAATTGTAAATTCATATTTATCTGATGAACTGAAAGTTCAATACAGGACGATGTATCATACACGGCGAGATTCCTATCTCAGGAGTGGATTATAAGCCTTGCCACTTTAACATAAGCTTCTGCTAGGTCAGCGTTACTGAATCCCGGCAGATTTATCAGCAGCAAAAATCAATTCATGCGTTTTAAGTGCTTCGGACAGACTGGTCAGAGGCATTTCCTTACCTTCGTCGACAGCTTTAAAAAATGCTTCGAACTGCATCTGGTACGGGTGATCGGATACATCGCCGGAGTCGAGCATCTTCATCGAAAGTTCGCTCCATTTGCTTTTGTTCAGACCGGTGAGTTTAGATGAAAAGAATTTATTGTCGAGCAAACTGCCCTTGCTTCCCACCAGATGTATATGAAAATAATAGGGTTGCAAGCGATATTGCCCGTACCAGGGACCAATGCCATGGTAATAGTCGATTTCCCCATAGTGGATGCTGCCCAGCAGCCCTTGGTCAATAACAGATTTAATTGTCAGCAGCTGACTCGAATATCGGCATTCAAAGCAAACACAGGTCAGTACCCCGGCCTTCTTAACGGCTGTTTCAATCGCCAGGCAGTCGTCCCAGTTCAATGCCAGCGGCTTTTCGATAATTAGGTGTTTGCCGGCCGCAGCAGCCCTGATTGCCTGTCGCGCATGCTCGGCAGGATAACTGCAGATAGAAACGGCATGAATTTCCGGATCCGCAAGCATGGCATCCAGATCGGTATAACATTTAATCGTTCCTCCATGTAAAGCACTGATCTGAGAAGAATTAAGATTCCTGGATGAGCAAAGGGCGGTTACCTGTGCAAAGGAAGTTTTATTGACGGCTTCGATATGAGCCGTGGCCGCCCAGCTGTACCCAATGATGCCAACATTGTATTTTTTCATGTGTTTTACGAGTTTGCCATTTAGCAATTTTGTCACTACCTGTGTTCAGGGGCTAAATTTAGCGAAGGTTTGCCAACAAACCACATTGTATACAAATGACAGTGAAGTTAATCCCATCTGCTGTGCTGAATAACCCGATTACAAATTAAACTGGTTTAGATCCGGAATTACACTGATTATTTGTATAAGCCTTGATTTCGAATCAATAATTTTACTTGTACGAGTCTAATCAATTTTCCAAATAACCCACTTTATGAAACTTGTGAATTCAAAAATCCATATAGTTGTACTGGCCGCAACTTTATTTGCCTTCAGTGTATGCCGGGCCCAGGTTGCCGACGATACCAACGGACGCCTGTACCTGTTGTGCAAAACCTGGGGATATGTCAAATACTTCAACCAGAACAAATGTTTCAGGGTTTGGGATCAATATCTGCCCGGCACTATCAATGAGGTTCTGGCCGCTACAAACAACACTGAATTTAACAGTGCCACTCTGAGATTCCTGAACCAGGCGGGAAACAATGGTGTAGTGCAGAATCCACCGGCCATGCCCGATACCAATTTTCTGGTCAACACCGGGTGGATCCATGACACCCGGTTCTCGCCGGAGGTCAGAGGCTTTCTGGACACGTTTACCGCTAATATTCATCCCGATCAACTGGCCTGTTTAGTTCGCATCAACAATGGCACTAACCCGCGCGCCTATGGATGGATCGATTTTACCCAGGATACCATCGACATGACCGTGGATTATTCACTTGTTTCACACCGGCTTACCACAGTTTTTTATTACTGGAACGTGATCAACTATTTTTTTCCTTACAGGAATTTGACTGATAAATCCTGGGATTCAATACTTTTGAAATATATCCCACTGTTCCGGCAATGCACGACTGACATCAACTTTGAAAAGATGTTCCTCAAATTTGTTGCCAACATAAAGGACAGCCATGGGGTAACCAATAGCCCCCTGCTGAAAAATTCCTTCTGGCATGGTTCCTGTAAACCCGGGATTGCGTTTGAAAGAATCGAAGGTCAGTGTGTTGTTACAAAGGTTGATGATATTGAAGGGATCCTCCCCGGTGACATTCTTCAGACAGTCAACGGCAGGACGGTCAGGGAACTGGAAGATTCGATCGGTCAGTTTATTTCTGCTTCCAATGATGCCGTATTGTACAGGGAGATTTACAGCAATATGATCAGGGGCGATCAGGATACCGAAATGGAACTGACTTTAACCAACCGGCAATCCGAAACATATACCGTTATTACCAGTAGGAAAATGGATGCCACCCAATGGTATTACTGGAAGATTGAAACCGCAATTTCCGATCCCTTTACCACAACCTCATACGGTTATGGTTATGTAAACATGGGCAAGCTTCAACCGGCGGATATCCCGGCCATGTACGATGCCCTGAAATCAGCCCCTGCAATTATTTTCGACTTACGGAATTATCCAAAAGGGACCCTTTGGTCCCTGGTACCCTATTTATTCGGGGCTCCTTTTTCCAGCGCGATTTTCTACATGCCGGCCCTTGCCATGATTCTGGCAGGACGGCCATGTAATTACCTGCCTGGATGGTATTATGTGACAGACAACCAGAATGATTTCGGATCCTTTACCAATCTTAATCCCTATTCAGGCAAGGTTTACATCCTGGTGAATCAGGAAACCCAGAGTCAGGCTGAATATACCTGCCAGACGCTGAGTTATCATCCGAACGCCAAGGTTATCGGTACGCAAACTGCCGGTGCGGATGGCAACATAACCGCGCTCTTTTTACCTAAAGGATTAACCACCCTCTTCACTTCGCTGGGATGCTATTATGCCGATGGTTACCAGCAGCAGCGAAACGGGGTTAAGATTGATACGATTGTTTCACCCACGATCGCAGGAATCCGGGAAGGTAAGGATGAAATTCTGCAGGCCGCCCTGGATTGTATTTCCGGAATAACACCGCAAGATTCTCCTTTATTCAGCGTTGCTGTTTATCCTAATCCTGTTTCGAACGGTTTGGCAACGATTTCAATTTCACAGGAACAGCCAGGTAAACTGCAGTTTACCGTGGCTGATATCAACGGAAAAACCGTGAAAGGATGGACAGGTTATTACCAGGCAGGGCAATTTACAGAGAGAATTGATCTTACGGATGCAGCTCCGGGAATCTATGTTCTGAAAGTCACCAATGAACAGAGAACACTGATCCGGAAAATACAGGTCGACTAGCGAAAACAGGTGATCCGGTAAACGCACTCAGTCCTTTTTCCGGTTCATAATTTTACCGCCAATGCGCTTTCCGTTTTGAAAAACGGTCTGGGTATAGGAATCGGGTGATTTGATGTCAATTTCCACCCGGAAAACGGCTTTTGCAGGGTCAAGCCGGTTAGTGTAAGGCACCCCGATCATAAAATCTTCCTTTGTGAACCAGCATGCCCAAAGTTCCATGTCGGAACCCAAGGTAACTTCGGCCTCGATAAATTGATCGGTTTGTTTGTCGTAACCGAACAGCTGCCGTCTCTCGGATATGATTTTCCCTTTGGTTTCCACCCTGGCATAGCCATCCAGGCCGGTTCCAAAGGTTTTCAACACGGTGACGGCAATCGTGTCTTTCCCCACTTCAGCCTGCCATGTACCATTGAGCTGTCTCATCAGCTTCACCTGGTCGGGTTTCTGAACCGTTGTTTGCGCTTGTAATCCCAATACAAAAGCAGAAAGGAGTACAAGGATCCCTGTTTGTAATCGAAAATTATTCATCTAATTGATTTATTGATAGTTAATATTTCATTCACCTCCCGGGATTTAACGTTCATCGCTTCAGCTTTCATCCCGGCCGGCATCTTTTCGATGGCATACCTTAACGCGGTACGGGGCATGGTTGCCTTGTGCCGGAGTACGAATCCGAACACCTCCTGCCGGTGTGATTCGGCGGCGGCCTTGAGCATCCAGCCGTATCCTTTCCGGACCAGGTCGTCGGGATCGTGGAGGAGGAGGGTGGCGATTTCTAAAACATCGGCCAGGAATTTCCCCCGGGCGGCCGGGATGATCAGGGTAACGGCCGCTGCCCGCCGCATCCAGCGGTTTTCCGACAGTGTGAACCGTTTCAATTCGGCCAGGTATGTGGGATACTTCACAATAAATTCGGCCACC
>JAPLDV010000131.1 GCA_026391235.1 Bacteroidia bacterium
TGATATTCAGGGTATCAGGATAGGTCCAGGCAGAATCGCTTACCTTATTGAAAACTTTCACTACTTTCTGATTATCGAATAATACCAGATTGGTAATACTAAAATTCGACTGAAAAGTAGTTTCCACTTTCATCTTCTTCAGATATCCTGTCAATAGGCTGTCAAGATTCTGCTTTTGAACCAGAGTCTTATGAAAACCTTTAAGTACCACCTCTTTAAATTTGACAGTATCCGATGATTCCGGTATATATAAAGGCAGCACCTTCATAGATTGGCCATTCAGGAAATAGTACGCTGAGGCTAAACCCCGGTTGTCGCCTCTTTTATCAATATAAGCAAGCCCTTTTTGCAATATCTCCCTGTACCGGTAATCAAACTTTTCGGTTTCAAGTCGATAAATCCGGGTCACCAGAAATATTTCAATGCCAACCACAATAAGGATTGCCAGGGCAGATAAGATTAGTATGGTCAGATTCTTTTTCATTATTCCGGAATAAAAATAGTTTAATTTCTTTCGGTAAAATCGGATTAACCTGACATTAACCCGGCATTAACGCTATCTGCATCAACAGCATCGTACATTTGACTCGGAAATCAATTAAAAAAAATGAATATGAAAACAAAAATTTCACTCTCGGTTCTGTTGATTATCCTGATCACCTCCCTGATAACGGTTATGGGTCAGGAACAAACAGATAAAAAGAAGCAGGAAGAGAATGCTCAGAAAAAAAAGGAACAGGTGACGATAATTGTTGACACAAAAAAAGATGCTGAAAAGGATCTTCAAAAAGCCATGGAGGAATCCCTCGCAGCTGAAGAAAAGGCACTGAAGTTTAAACAAAAGGCCGGATTAATTGACAATAAAGTATTTTTAAAGGATGCCGAAGCGTTACAGGATTACAAAAAGAAGCTGGATGAAATGAAAGTCCAGGGTGTTTATGAACCCTTCATTAATTACTCATTTACGCCTCCCATGCGGTGGAAATCGGAAGATAACGGGATGTCAAATGTGTACAGCATTTATGGCGGCGACCATGAAAACACCTCTTTAAGCATCAGTAAAACCCTGGAAGAGGTAACCTTTTCCACCGACTTTTCCTATGATGTTAAAGATGAATCATCCAGCGTCAGCTTTTTCGTATCGGGATCCATGAAAGCCGGTGAATTGAAAATCACCCTGAAAAAGCCGAATAAAACCGCTTTCCAGGAAATCACAATCTCCCCGCTGGCGGATGTCAACTGGAATCAGACATTCAGGTGGGATGAAGGTGAGACTGACGGATATCTGGGTAAATGGATTATTTCAATCTCAGCAGCCAAGGCAAACGGCAATTACCGGGTACAGGTGAATTCGAGGTAATAATTACGATAATTTCCCCGGACGCAGTGTAGAGACGGATAAATCCGTCTCTACGTGCATTATGCAGCATCCGCGTAATTCCGCGTGTGATTTATATCTTTACCTCCATAAATGACATTAAAAACCAAAATCTTATTACATGAAACCAACCCGCATGATCGCACTGATGGCGGTGGCACTGTTAGCTACCGGCCTGGCGAAAGCACAGCATGATCCCATCCAGATGGGATTGAATGCAATCACTAAAGAAGCGATTAAAGGACAATTAGACTTTCTGGCTTCAGATTGGACCGAAGGCCGTGAAACCTCAACAAAAGGTGAATTCATGGCAGGGGATTTCATTGCCTCAGTTTTCCAAATCTACGGTGTTCAGCCTGCCGGTGATATGGCTGGCGGCGGTTATTCTTTCAGCGCGGATCAAATGTACCTTTATATGTCCGGCGACCGGCCTAAAATGGCCCCTCCCACCCGCAGCTATTTTCAGAATATTCCTTTTGTTCAAACCCTTACCAGTGAATCCAGTATGGAGCTGATTACCAAAGAAGGCTCGGTAGAACGCAGATTTCTTTTGAGCAAAGGGAACGATTATAATTTTTGGGGTGGAGGAACCGGTCAGGATATTACGGCTCCGGTAGTATTCGTCGGCTACGGTTATAAAAATGATTCCATTGGTTATGATGATTTTAAAGGAATCGATGTTAAAGGAAAGATTGTTCTCAGGATCAACGGATTACCCGGAATGAAGGATACTCTTTCGGTGGCTTACAAAAAGCTGAACCTGAAAGACAGGAATGCGATGTATAAAACATATGAGGTTAAGGATAACCTGTTGAAAAAATTTGAAATCGCCGGTGTTATTGATTATCCTGGGTATCCCCAGGGTTCACCTGCCAATTATCCTTTCAGATTTAATACCAGGATATATGAAGGAGATAAAAGACTTAGTTCCGGCCAGTTAGACATCAGCCTGCCAGTTGATACTCTGACCTCAGCCATACTGAACATTTCAGCTTCACCGAAAATCCTAACCGAGCTCATGAATGGTGCGGGCATTAACATCAAGGAGTTTGAAGAAAATGCCGCTAAGCTCAAACCGGGGTCAAAAGAGATGAAGGGTAAATCAATCCATTTAATAAACACAGTCACTACTCAAACGGTTCGCGGCAGGAATGTATTGGCAAAGATTGAAGGCGAGAATCCGAATGAAGTTATCGTGGTGGGTGCACATTATGATCATCTTGGAACCTACAATGGATATATATGGAACGGTGCCGACGACAATGCTTCGGGAACGGTCGGCGTGATGACCCTTGCCAAGGCCTTTATCGCATCGCGAGTTAAGCCCAAAAAGACCATCATTTTCGCAGCCTGGACCGGTGAGGAAAAGGGATTGCTGGGGTCGAACTATTGGGTGGACAAATATCCCAAAAAAGAGAATCTGGTATTGAACCTGAATTTCGATATGATATCCCGCAGGCCGGAAAAAGATACATCCGGGTTTAAAGCCGGGATGGATTTTACCGAGGCCTACCCTATTCTGAAGAATCTGGTAGACAGTGCAAATACCAAATATGAGCTGGGACTGGAAATAAAGTTCAGGCCTTCAAAGCAACCCATGGCGGGCACCGATTTTACGCCATTCTCGATGAAGAAAGTTCCGATTTACGGTTTTGATGCTGCCTTTACCGCAGATTATCATGGACCTATGGATCATTCTGACAAAGCAAACCTCGATTTGATGCAAAAGATCATCAAGGCAGGATTTGTGAGTTTGTATGAGCTGGCGAACACGGAGGGAAAGATCGGGGGGGCGAAATAAAAGAAGAATTGCACGCGGTCCCCGCTTTCGCGGGGATGACAGAAAAGGGCTTGCTGGTTGTGGTAAAGGTCCCCGCTTTCGCGGGGATGACAAATGGCCAACGAAGTTGACTGCCGGCTTCAAATTGCCTACTGCCGGCTGCCTACTGCTGACTGCTGACTGCCCACACCGGCAGGGCCAGATCGATGCCCAGTACGTAAATGATCAGGAAATAGAGCACTACCGGCAGAAGGATCATGCTGATGAGTTTCAGCCAGATGCCGGATCTGGCCATATCGGCTACGGTAAGCTTATTGCTGGCAAAGATCACGGTGTTCGGTCCGGTTCCGGCGGGCATGATAAATACAAAGGAGGCCGCAAAAGTTGCGGGAAGCATCAGTATGATCGGGTTAATCTTTCCGGCAAGTGCAATACTGGCCAGGATGGGAAGAAAGATGTTGGCCGTTGCCGTATTCGAATTCATCTCGGTAAACAGCAAAACGGCGCCGCATACAATGATCAGGATGACCAGCGTCGGAAAGCCGCTGACAAATGCCAGCTGCAGGCCGATCCAGTCGGCCAGCCCGGTCGACTTGAAACCGGTGGCGAGCGCATATCCTCCGCCGACGATGACCCCGACTCCCCAGGGTACCGTACTGGCGGACTTCCAGTCGAGAAGCCGCTTCTTTTCTTTGCCCGACGGCAACATGAACAACAGAAGGGCTCCAAGCATGCCAACGGTACTGTCCTCCACATATTCCTTTAACCCCAGCAGGGCACTCCATCCGGGAATAACAGTCTGGTCAAAAGTAAAGCCATCCCGGAAGACCCATCCCAGGACGGTGATAACGAAAATATACATGACCCTTTTCTCTCCGGGCGACATTTTGCCCATTTCCCTGAGCTCGTCGCCGATCAGCTCCCGGTTGCCCGGAATGCTGCCATTGATCTTGAAAAAGACCGTGAGGTAATACCAGATCAGGGGTAGGAAAATGATCAGGATCGGTATGCCGACTTTTAGCCAGTCGAAGAAACTGATCTTTGGTGCTAGTGGGAAAAGCTTATCCAGGATGCCGCCAAATATCAGGTTTGTCGGGGACCCGATCAGGGTAGCCACACCGCCGATACTGGCCGAGAAAGCGATCCCGAGCATGATGGCCGCCCCAAATTTAGGTCTGGAATCCGCCTGGATTTCCTCCTTGGCAATGATGGCCATGCCGATGGGGAGCATCATCAGGGCCGCCGTAACATTGGCGATCCACATTGATAAAAATGCTGTTGCCAGCATGATGCTCAGCAGGATCCGGGGCCGGCTGGTGCCCAGGGCCTTGATCAGTACAAGGGAAATCCTCTTATGAAGATTCTGGTTTTCAATGGCTTTTGCTATGAAAAACCCTGAGATCATCAATAATACCAGATCGTGACCGTAATTGACCGCCGTTTCCCCGGCAGGCAGCACCTTCAGCAAGGGGAAAAGCAGCATCGGCAAAAATGCCGTGGCATAAATGGGTATGGCCTCGGTGATCCACCAGATTGCCATCAGCAGTGCCACTGCAGCAGCATTACGCGCGGCAACCGACATACCGGATGGAACAGGTAGCAAAAGCATGATAATCAGGAAAACTATGCCTCCGATCAGGCCCTTGTACTTGTTGGATTTCATAATTTGGCAAGATTCAGATTAAGGGAGGGGGTCCCGGCTTGCGTAATTTCGCGGTCAGGGAGGGGGTTCCCGCTTTCGCGGGGATGACAATAGCTAACGCGGGCCGTCAGTTAAGCCCGCAAGAGCGTTGTCATCCCGACAGGGCCTGCCCCCGCGGAAGCGGGGGGGTCGGGATCCCCTCCCTGACAACGGAATTCACCAAAGACGATCAATAATAAGTGTAGGTATATACTTCCACGAAGTCAACACCTGTCCGGGTAATTTTCGATGGCCGGGTCTTGGTATCAAATTCATAGGTAATGGTTGTCCGTTTCTTAGGATCTGAGATTCGGGGATCCCAGTACTCAAGGTAGTCAACCAGTTTTTTGCTTGATTTCCCGAACAGGTTACCACAAGGTAAAGTATTGCTGTCGACCATACTGGCCTGATGAATGTT
>JAPLDV010000099.1 GCA_026391235.1 Bacteroidia bacterium
AAAAAGTACAAAAAAAAGAAGCCGGATGCATAATATCCGGCTTCTTTTAGATTAATATCAGCCTATTTATTCTTTTTTGGGAATTCAGGAATCGGAGGAACGGTTTTCCTGTATGTTTTAACCTCCTCTTTGATTAGCTCTATCGCCTTGTCGAGCTGCCTGTCAATCCCTTTAAACTCCTCATGCGGGTCATTGTCGATCATGACGTCGGGATCAATTCCGTAACCTTCAATGATGAATCCGCTGCCGTCAGCAGCATAAGGCGCAAAAGAAGGAGTGATAATCGATCCGCCGTCGATACACTGGATCGAGCCGCTGTAACCGACTACCCCTCCCCAGGTTCTTACTCCAACCAGTTTTCCAAGCTGAAGCTTTTTGAACCGGTAGGGGAACAGGTCCCCATCGGACGCCGAGTACCGGTCGATCAAGGTGATTTTAGGCCCTGCCAGCGTACCGGATGGATTAACAGACCCCTTTTTCTGATTTGCCGCCACCGTTGCATAAGTTATTTCTCTTTGCAATCTCTCTATGATCATGGGAGATACGTTACCGCCTCCATTTCCCCGATCATCTATAATCAGCGCTTTTTTAGTAAGCTGAGGATAGTAGTGTTTGACAAATTCGTTTAATCCAGTTACACCCATGTCGGGGATGTGTATATACCCAACCTCACCATTGGTTGCTTCTTCAACTTTTTTGGTGTTGGCTTGCACCCAATTATAATAAATCAATGAAGATTCATTGGTAATGGTTTTCACCAGTGCCGGTTTTGCATTGGTGCCATCAGATGTTGAGGAGAACATGAGTTCAACCAGTTGATCAGCCTTCCCAACAAGCATTGAATAGATGTCGGAAACGTTTTTAACTGATTGTCCGTCAATCATTGTGATGTAATCTCCCTCTTTTACGGATGAACCTGATTCTGTAAGGGGTGATCTTAAACCAGACGACCAGTTGGCACCTTCCATGATATTATCGATCCTGAAATATCCGGATTCGGCTTTGCTTATCCGCGCTCCAAGAAGTCCCATCGGAATTCTTTCTGGCATCGCCCGTTCGCCATTGTTCACATAGGCATGCCCGACATTAAGTTCACCAATCATTTCTCCAAGCAGATACGACAAATCGGAGCGGTGGCGGACATATTGAACAAGAGGTTTGTATTTATCGTGCATGGCTTTCCAGTTGACCCCGTGCATATTGCGATCGTAAAAGAAGTCACGCATGTGGCGCCAGGTTTCATCGAAAATCTGTTGCCACTCTTCCTGCTTATCCACCATCACCTTCAATCCCGATAGACTAACAGATTCTTCAATTGCAGCTTTACCGGTGGGTAGATCAATAATACCATATTTTCCTCCCTGGCTGAGCAGCATTTTCTTCCCGTTGGAACTCAGCGTATATCCGGTATTCTGACCCAATTCGGTCTCTTTCTGTTTTGTAAGATCGAATAGTTTAAACCTGCTGCCTTGGGTTTCGGATGAATTGAATAAGTAATAAATCCGATCGTTGATTAGCTCAAGGTTATAATAATTGCCACCAGCGACTGGAATTTCCAGAATACGCTCGGTAATACCGGCAGGATCCACGGCAGGCGTTGCTTTTTTTGCTGATTTCACCGGATCAGGCGCCTTGACTGAATCACCGGTGACCACTACCTGGTCATCCTTTGGTTCAAATGGAGACGGAGTTTCAGGATTCAGTGTAACCAGGTAAAGTTTATTCATATCCTGATAGCTGTGATTCCATTCTGTTGCTGAGTAGGTTGGGCTGAAAGTCCGGGCCGAAACAAAAACAAGATATTTCCCATCACGGCTGAACACCGGATTGCCCGAATCATACCACTCATCGGTTACCTTAAAAATTTTACCGGATTCAATTGAATACAAGCGGATAATACCCATTCCCTGTTCCGGAAGCACAAAGGCAATCCATTTACTGTCGGGTGACCAGGAAAAATCTCCAACCGGCCCCATTTCCGATTCAACGATCTTTATCTTTTTACCCGAGGCAATGTCAATGTGCCATAATCTGAATTTTTTATCGAAGTAAATGATTGATTTACTGTCGGGTGCCCAACTGAAGCCAAAAATGTAATTGTCACTGTTTTTGGTCAGAGCTTTTGCGGATTCAAGGGATTTGGGATCGGACAAGTAAATTTCAAATTCACCGGTCTGGTCAGATAAGTATCCAATCCACTTCCCATCGGGCGACCAGGATGCATTTCGTTCATGCACCCCGGAGGTGTTAGTCAGGTTTCGTGTGATACCCTGTTTTACCGGGGTATTGAAGATCTCGCCCCTGGCCGAAAAGATCAGTCTCTCTCCATTCGGGGAGAGATCAGCGGACCTGACAGATCCCGAAACATCTTTCCATTCCTTCCTGTCGTACAGAAAATCATTTTCAATCATTACAGAAATTCGTGTCAACTTACTGTCAGACAGTCCAAAAGTATATAAGGACCCCCCAACTTCAAAAATGATATTCTGGTCGCCAATCGAAGGAAATTTGATATCGTAATCCTTAAAACCGGTTAATTTGGTTGTGGTCTTAGTTAAAAGATCATAGCAGAAAAGGTTCATGGTCCGGTCACGGTCAGATAGGAAATAGATTTTATTGCCGCTCCACATCGGAAAAATGTCCTGAGCGTTATTATTGGTGATGTTCTCTGTTTTCTCGGAGTTGAAATCATAGATCCAGATATCATCGGCCATTCCGCCCTGATAGTATTTCCATGTCCGGAATTCCCTAAAAACACGGTTGAAAGCAAGTTTTTTGCCATCAGGGGAGAAACTGTTAGAGCCGGCGACAGAGAACGGCAGTTGT
>JAPLDV010000037.1 GCA_026391235.1 Bacteroidia bacterium
TGATACCACCCTGCCCGAAGGATGGGAGCCATTATTCAGGAACCTCAACGATCAAACCAACGAAGGAATCAGGCACATTACCAAGCCTTTCTTCTCCTCCCAATTCCATCCTGAAGCCAGCAGCGGCCCGACCGATACGGAGTTTCTGTTTGATGAATTCATTGAGAAAATAAAGAACTTTAAGAATTGAACCATGGTGCTAAAAACTGTCAGACATTACGGTAAAGTCCTCGTTCTCGGTTCAGGCGCCCTGAAAATCGGCGAAGCAGGTGAATTTGATTATTCCGGATCACAGGCTCTGAAAGCCTTGCGTGAGGAGGGAATCTACACCATACTGGTTAACCCGAATATTGCCACGGTCCAAACATCCGAAGGGATTGCCGATCAGATCTATTTTCTTCCGGTTACCCCCTACTTTGTCGAAAAGGTGATCAGCAAGGAGAGGCCCGAAGGGATTTTGCTCGCATTCGGAGGCCAGACCGCGCTGAATTGCGGAGTTGCGTTGTACAAATCAGGGGTTCTTGAAAAATTCGGGGTTGAAGTTCTGGGTACCCAGGTGAAAGCCATAATTGATACCGAAGACCGGGAACTGTTTGTTCGGCGACTGGATGAAATTGATGTTAAAACTATTCAGAGCCAGGCGGTTAGTACCATCGGGGATGCTTACCGGGCAGCCGATAAACTGGGGTATCCGGTAATCATCCGGTCCGCCTACGCTTTAGGTGGTTTGGGCAGCGGGTTCTGCGACAATCGTGATGACCTGGAAAAACTGGCTGCCAAATCACTGACGATGGCTCCGCAAATTTTGGTCGAAAAATCACTCAAGGGCTGGAAAGAGGTTGAATATGAGGTAGTCCGCGACCGGTTCGATAATTGTATCACCGTTTGCAACATGGAGAATTTCGATCCACTGGGGATTCATACCGGCGAAAGTATCGTGGTGGCTCCTTCACAAACCCTTACCAACACTGAATATCATAAGCTCAGGGCCTTATCGATAAAAATTATCCGGCATATTAAGATAGTCGGCGAATGTAACGTCCAGTACGCCCTCGATCCGAACTCCGAGGATTACCGGGTTATTGAAGTCAATGCCAGGCTGAGCCGCTCCTCTGCGCTCGCATCCAAGGCCACCGGCTATCCGCTGGCATTTGTGGCAGCCAAGCTCGGCCTGGGATATGGACTGCATGAACTGAAGAACAGCGTAACACTTACCACGACTGCCTGTTTTGAACCGGCACTGGATTATATAGTTGTTAAAATACCTCGATGGGATCTCGACAAATTCGAAGGTGTTTCGCACGAGATCGGCTCTAGCATGAAAAGCGTCGGCGAGGTAATGGCGATTGGCCGAACCTTTGAAGAAGCCATTCAGAAAGGCCTGCGGATGATCGGCCAGGGCATGCACGGTTTTGTGGGGAACCGCGGATTGCAGTTTGCCAATCTGGATAACGAACTCCGGACTCCCACCGATGTGCGGATTTTCGTGATCGCCCAGGCACTGGAGCAAGGAATTAGTGTTGAGGAAATTCACAAACTTACCGGTATCGATCTGTGGTTCCTGGTCAAACTCCGGAATATTGTCCGCCTGAAAACAATGCTCGAAGAGAACAATTCGCTCGAATCCACTGACATCCGCCTGATCAGGGAAGCCAAAGTCAGAGGTTTCTCAGATTTCCAGATCACCCGGCTGGTTCTAAAAAGTTCGGTAGAGAAGATCGAGGAGGATATGCTGAGAGTCAGGAAATTTCGCAAGAAAGCCGGCATTGTTCCGTATGTCCGCCAGATCGACACCCTGGCAGCCGAATATCCCGCCCAAACCAATTATTTGTACCTTACCTATTCTTCAGTATCGCATGACGTTGTATTTCATCACGATAAAGAATCGGTCATCGTGTTGGGATCCGGTGCTTACCGTATCGGCAGTTCGGTAGAGTTCGACTGGTGCAGCGTAAATGCCCTCCTAACCATCAGGAAGGAAGGCTACCGGGGGATCATGATCAATTACAATCCCGAAACGGTATCCACCGATTATGATATGAGCGACAGGCTCTACTTTGATGAATTATCGTTTGAGCGGGTGATGGATATTCTGGATCTGGAACAGCCTCTGGGGGTAGTGGTTTCCATGGGCGGACAGATCCCTAACAACCTGGCCCTCAGGTTACACGAACAAGATGTTCCAATTATCGGAACTTCGCCGGTTTCCATTGACCGGGCCGAAAACCGGCACAAATTTTCAATGATGCTCGACACGCTCGATATCGATCAGCCCGAATGGCAGGAGCTCACCAGCATTGAAGAGATTCACAACTTCACTGACCGTATCGGCTTCCCGGTTCTCATCAGGCCTTCCTATGTTTTATCCGGAGCAGCCATGAACGTGGTTTCCAATAAAGAAGAGCTCGATAATTATTTAAGACTGGCGGCGCGGGTATCCAAGCAACACCCGGTTGTGGTGACTGATTTTATTGAACAAGCCAAGGAGATTGAAATTGATGCCGTTGCCAGCAATGGCGAACTGATTGCTTATGCCATCAGTGAACACGTTGAATTTGCCGGAGTTCATTCGGGTGATGCCACCATGATTTTCCCTCCGCAAAAACTCTATTTCGAAACCGTCAGAAGAATAAAAAAGATCTCCAGGCAGGTGGCTAAAGAGCTCAATATTACGGGTCCCTTTAATATCCAGTTCCTGGCCAAAGACAATGATATCAAGGTAATTGAGTGCAACCTGAGAGCATCGCGTTCACTTCCGTTTGTATCCAAAGTTCTCAAAACCAATCTGATTGAACTCGCCACAAAAGTAATGTTGGGTAAACCGGTGGAAAAACCGGAAAAATCGATTTTTGATCTCGATTATATCGGGGTAAAAGCATCGCAGTTTTCATTCTCGCGTTTGCAAAAAGCCGACCCGGTTTTGGGTGTGGATATGTCGTCGACCGGTGAAGTTGGCTGCATCGGGGAAGATTATTACGATGCGATTCTGAAATCGATGCTTTCTGTTGGCTACCAGATTCCTAAAAAGAACATTCTGTTATCCACAGGGCCTATCAAAGATAAGGTTCATCTTCTTGAAGCTTGTCATCTGCTGGATAACCATGGGTATGAAATATTCGCAACACCTGGAACAGGGGATTTCCTGCGCGGGAACGGAATTCCTGCCACCATCCTGCACTGGCCCGATGAGAAGATCAATCCCAATGTGACCGAATATATTCGTAACGGGCTTATTGATCTGGTAATCAATATTCCCAAAAATCTCACGCAAGGAGAATTAAAGAATGATTACACGATTCGTCGCACTTCCATCGACTTTAATGTCCCGTTGATCACCAATGCCCGGCTCGCCGCGGCATTTATTACCGCATTTTGCAAATTGGATCTGGAAGACATTTCCATAAAAGCATGGAAAGAGTATTAAGTGAGAAGCGGTCAGAAGTGGTTATCGTGGGTGCAGGACCTGCAGGTGTTTCCACTGCACTATTTCTGGCAAAGAAAGGAATCCGGTCCGTTCTGATCGATAAGGAAACTTTCCCGCGGGATAAAATTTGCGGTGACGGATTGAGTGGCTGGGTGGTATCGATGATGCGCCGGATTGATCCGAAGCTGGTTAAAAAGCTTCAATCCATGCCGAATCAATTGCCGTCGTCCGGGATTCGGTTCTTTGCCCCGAACATGAAATCAGTGGCTCTGCCCTACCGGAATGAAAAATATCCCAACGATCCGCCCGGGCATGTGATCAGGCGAATAGATTTCGATCGCTTGCTGATGGAGGAGGCCAAAAAGAATCCACTGATCAAAGTCATCCAGGGGGTTACAATCGCCAATATTGAACATAAGGATAACGGTATCCTGCTTACCGATATAACAGGCAAGGTGCGCCTGTCAGCGGCCATGTGCGTAATAGCAACCGGTGCCGGAAGCAAGCTAGCCAGGTCGGTAATGCCTGATATACCTGAAGACAAACATTTTGCAACCGGCATTCGCCAGTATTACTCCGGAGTTGCCGGTTTTCACGAGGGCAATTTTGTTGATTTCTATTTTCTAAAAGAATTTTTACCTGGTTACCTGTGGGTTTTTCCCTTGCCGGATGGCAGAGTTAATGTGGGTGCGGGTATCCGGACAGATATTTTAAAAAAGCGGAAACTGACGCTGAAACTTGTAATGGAACAAGCCTTGATCCACAATCCTCATCTGGCCGGACGATTTAACCATGCACATCCGGTATCCGGCGTTGCAGCTCATAATCTGCCTTTGGGATCAAGGAAGGTCAAACTGTCGGGAAACCGGTTTTTAGTAACAGGAGATGCCGGATTTCTCATCGATCCTTTTACTGGTGAGGGGATCGGCAATGCGATGTGGTCGGGGTTTGCCGCAGCCGAACATATCGGGAATGCCATGGCAGCCAACTGCTACGATGCTGCCTTCAATAAAAAATATGACCGGTTTGTGTACAAAAAGCTATGGAAAGAACTGCGGCTGTCGGCCTGGATCCAGCGGCTGATCAACTATCCGGGACTTTTCAATTGGGTGATAAACAGAGTTACAGCTGATGCGGAGCTTCAGAAATCGCTAATCCGGATGATTGATGATCTTGGCGAAAGGAAAAAACTAATGAAAGTTTCGTTCTATCTCAGCCTTCTGATTCGTAGAAAGGCTAAGCAAGAATAAGTTATATCAGCAGACCATGGAATATCGATTCTATTTTTTTGCAGGTGGAGAGTACATTGAAGGTGAAAACAACGCTTTCACTGCAAACGATCCTTGCTGATTACCGGTTGGGAGGCGATGAGGCGAGGCAGATGGCGGTGGCAAGGTTAGGGCGTGAGGACGTGAGGGAGTTGAGGACGTGAGGACGTGCCAATAACAAGGTGTTAAAATTATGTTGCCCCCGGCTTCAGCCGGGGGATAGTATTGATAATGAATGAATTAATGGCCTTTAGGCCAATGTTTTTGAACACATTCTCACTAATCTACAGAAATTGGACTCAAGTCCAGAAGGCTCTGTGGGTCAACCTAACCCCCGAATGAATTCGGGGGCAACATAAAATTGCATTTCCTGGTTTTTAGGTCCAGCCCATATGCACCTTAACTAAACGACATTGGATCACGATTTGTCTCTAAGACATCGCCGTGAAATCGATAAAACCCCGTTCCACATCAGTCTCAATCAGCTCCACCCGGATATGCTGCCCGACATCAAGTCCTTCTGCGCCTTGAACCACCCTGCCTTCAATATGCGGATGCATAATACGGACCCAGGTGCCTTTGCCTGCAGCACCGGTAACAATGGCATCGAACCGGTCGCCGATGCGGGATTCCAGGACCAGGGCCGCAGCAGATTTTGAAACCTGGCGCTCAACCTTTTTAGCATCATTTTCTTTCTGTGTGCAATGAAGCGCCAGATCCTCCAATTCTTCACGGGTATAGGGCAATTCATTACCTGCCATGGCTGCCTTTAACAGCCTGTGCGTGATCAGATCGGGATACCTGCGGTTGGGAGCTGTGGAATGCGAGTAGTTCCGCACGGCCAGTCCGAAGTGACCGAAGGAGGTCTCGCCCGGAAATCCCACTGTATACTCACCCGGACCCAACAGTTTTAGAATACTCAGCGAAAGATCAGGAAAATTCAGCGGATTGTCCTTTTTTGCAAGTACCATAAACTCATGCAAAGCTTTTGAATCCGGCTCCTCCGGCAAATTAAAATTATGTTCTGCTGCGATCTCACAGATCCGGCTCCAGCGTTTCGGGTTTTTTACGACCCGCTGGAAGCATGGGAAATTCCTGGACGATAAGTAAACAGCCGTCACTTCATTTGAGCTGATCATGAATTCCTCAATAATATCCCTTGCCCTGTTTCTCTGCATGACTTTCAGTTCAAGGATCATGTCACCGTCGAAAACCGGCAGCGATTCGGTGGTTTCAAAATCGAGTGCTCCCTGTTTGTGCCTGTTTTGTTTCATTTGCCTCGCAATCCTGTCCTGCAACTGGATATTTAGCGCCAATCCACCCACCTGATCAATTTCCTCAGGCACCTGTCCGTCGCCTTCAATCCATGCTCCTACCCTGCCGTAATCCAGTTTTGCCTTGCTCCGGACCATCGCACGGAATACATCGGATTTCATAGGTACACCATTTTCATCAACAACCATCTCAATCACTAATGCAAGCCGGTCGCAATGAAAATTCAGGGAGGTAAGGTCGGTCGACAGTTTTTCAGGCAGCATAGGAAAGATCTCTGCAGCAGTATATACAGATGTTGTATTTTGCCGCGCATGTTCATCAATGGCGGAAGCTTTCAAGACCAACGCGTTCCCGCAAAATTGACCGGTGACTGCGGTTATCAGTTTGTATCATGCTCAAAAATACAACAATTCCCCCAGCCACACATTTCTCTTTTTCTAACCTTCGACCTTGTCATCCCGGCGAAGGCCAAGGTGCCACACAAAAAAAGAAGGGGTGTGAGTGTGGGTGTGAGTAAAAAGCCTTCCTTTGAAATGAAGTTTAAGGATTCTTTACCATTATGAACAGATCAGGGTTTTTCCATAACATTGCAGCAGGAGCAATTGGCGTAACGGTTCTTCACAATCAAGCGTTGGCGGCATTAATTGAACCGGACCTTATTTCTGAACATTTATACATCGGAAGCTATCCCGCGACAATAAAAGAAGGTATTTCGATATGCCGGTTTGATCCGGATAACGGCACGATACAACTGGTTGATGTATTGGAAGGAGTTATTAATCCCTCATTTCTGATATTCGATAACCAACGGAAATATGTATATGCCGTAAATGAAACCGGAGATTTCGGCGGAAAAAGTTCAGGTTCGGTAAGTGCATTCCGTCGCGACGAGAAAACAGGTATGCTCACCTTACTCAATATGCAGCCCAGCCTGGGTGCCCATCCCTGCCATCTGACGATCGACCGGACCGGGAAGTACATCCTGGTGGCCAATTATTCCGGTGGAAATGTGGCTGTCCTGCCCATCCTGACTAACGGTCAACTGGGAGAACCGGTTGATATGGTTCAGCATACCGGCAAAGGAGTAAATTCAAGCCGTCAGGAAGCTGCTCATGCACATTCTGTTAATCTGTCACCCGATAACCGTTTTGCCTTTGTGTGCGATCTGGGAATCGATAAAATCATGATTTACCGGTTTGACCGGCAAACAGGAAAATTAGCACCGGCCGATACCCCTTACTTCCAGTCTGCTCCCGGAGCGGGACCGCGGCATTTCACTTTTTCAAAAGATGGCGGACATGCATTCGTTGTCAATGAATTAAATTCAACTGTCACTTCTTTTAGATATGATTCAGCGAAAGGCATCTTAACTGAGGTGCAAACCCTCTCCACGATTCCCGATGGTTTTACCGGTGAAAATACCTGTGCCGATGTTCACGGGCATCCCAACGGCCGGTTCGTTTATGCCTCCAACCGGGGTAACGACAGTATTGCCGTTTTCTCAACCGAAAGAGAATCCGGCAAGTTGGTCAAGCTTCAGCATCAGTCCACCCTGGGCAAAACGCCAAGGAACTTCACCATTCACTCTTCCGGCAGGTTTCTGCTGGCCGCGAATCAGAATTCAGACTCCGTAAATGTTTTTTCAATTGATGCGGAAACCGGAAAATTATCCTTTACCGGTAAATCCATTCAAATTCCTAAACCGGTTTGCTTATTATTTTAGCCTATGATATTTAAATGGTTCATCACTCAGCAGTTCAAGGAGACCACCCGCTCCAGCTTTTGGCAGAAACAAATTGTGCTCAATATCATCATGGGACTGCTCCTCCTGATCATGCTGAGCTACCTGGTTATGCTGGGGATATTGATTGACAAGATTCTGACAGGCATTTTTCCTGATCAGGATCCGATTGTGCTATTCAACGGGATCGTTCTCTATTATTTCGCCATTGAGTTTCTGATCCGGTTCTTTATGCAATCCTTGCCGGTTCTGAATCTCGAGACTTATCTCGCACTGCCCATCCGCAAGTCAGCCATCGTTCATTATGTTGCTTCAAAATCCATTTTCAGTATCGGGAACTACCTGTCGTGGCTGGTTTTCATCCCGTTCGCCATAAAAGTGATCGCCCCGCGTTATTCCATGGCGATCGCCTGGGTGTGGATTTTGAGCATGATTCTTCTGGTTTTCACCAACAACTTTCTGGCGACCTATGTAAAAAGGCAATTGGCTCACAAGCCCTGGGTGGTTGGCATTTTTGCTCTTGGACTGGTTGCCCTGATGGCCTTCGACCATTTTCATGTTTTCTCCCTCTCCGCATTATCGGACTCACTTATGGGGGGGATCCTCAAAAAGCCTTACCTGGTGATCATTCCGCTGATTGTCATGATTTTAACCTACCTTATAAATTACTTCTTCCTATCGGGGCGGCTATATCCTGATGAGGTGAATCTGAAGAAAAAAGCAAAAACAGATTCGCTTGGCGAAATCCGCTACCTGAAATCCTTTGGGCTTACCGGGCAGTTATTATCGCTGGATCTCCGGCTTTTATGGCGGCACAAACGCACCAGGTCGCTGTTTTATACGGCCCCGATATTTCTGCTGTACGGATTAATTTTTTATCCTGAGAAAAGTTTTAACATGGCAAGCGGAATGTCGATTTTCGTCGGAATTTTCATGACCGGGGGAATCATGATCAATTACCTCAATTATTGCTTCAGTTATGAGAGCAACCATTTCGACGCCATTCTTGCTCATTACACTGATTTCAGGCAGTATATACGTTCCAAATACATTCTGTCAATAACGATATGCATCATCTGCTTCGTGCTGACCATACCATACGGATTGTTTGGCAAACATATCCTGCTGATCAACACGGCTACCTTTTTATACAATATCGGTTTCCTTTCATTTGTTATGTTGTATCTGTCTACATACAGCACCAAGCGGATGGATCTGAGCCGAAGCGCCAGTTTTAATTACCAGGGATTGGGCGCTTCACACTGGCTGTCGATGCTTCCTGGGTTTCTGCTACCCGTCCTTATTTTATGGCCTTTCAATCACTTCAACATAGCCTGGATGGGCTATATCGTGATCAGCATCATGGGTTTAGCCGGACTGGTCCTGAATAAAATATTACTGGGGGTGGTTACCCGGCAGTTTATGAAGAATAGATACACCATGGCTAAAGGATTCAGAGAATGATAAAGGGTCAAAAGGAGCCGAGTCAAAACGGAGCTGGGACAAAACCTCAGGTTGAAACCCGGGGTTATTCTGACAGCCTGAAAATAAGCGATATGACTAATCCCGGACTTCAGTTTGGGGTCTACTAAAAATCAAAATTAACACACAACAACATGATAGAAGTTAACAATCTCAGCAAAATATACGGCGACACAACGGTTCTGTCAATCCCGCATCTGCTAATCCGTCAGAGCGAAAGTTTTGGTTTGGTTGGCAACAACGGTGCGGGAAAAACAACCTTTTTCCGCTTGGTCCTCGACTTGATCCGGGCCAATTCGGGCTGGGTCAAATCAAAAGGACAAGACGTTAAAGGAACGACCAGGTGGAAGTTTTATACCGGATCCTACCTGGATGACCGCTTTCTGATTGAGTTCCTGACACCGGAGGAATATTTCGAATTCATCAGCCAGGTGCATGGTATGTCGAAAGGCGACCTGGAGCAGTTTTATCAGGAATACGATGAGTTTTTTGCCGGCGAAATTTTGGGCAAGCAGAAGTATATCAGGGACTTCTCGCACGGGAACAAGCAAAAGATCGGAGTAGCTGCTGCATTAATGGCTAAACCTGAGATTGTTGTTCTGGATGAGCCGTTCAACGGGCTCGATCCGTCGACTCAATTGCGGCTGATCAGGATACTGAACGATTTGAAAAAAAATAAGGGCACCACCCTTCTGATATCAAGCCATGACCTGAATCATATCACCGAAGTTTGCGACCGCATCGTGATCCTGGAACATGGCGTGATCAAGTATGACAGGCAGAAAAACGAGAGTACGCTGAAGGAGCTCGAGAGCTATTTTGCGGGGTAGCCCGTTTAAGATGAGGTGGACACCGGGTTGGCATATAAATACCGTTGCTAAGAGCCATGGAAGGTATTTCTTTTTCCGGTAAGTTTTGTAGTGTAACCGAAATCGAAAATCTATCTTTGTAAAAAGCACACATTGAAATGGACATAATTAATCCGGACCTCAGCAAAAGATATACATATGCCGATTACCTCACTTGGATGGACGATGTAAGACGTGAACTCTACGATGGCTTTGTGAAATTGATGACTCCGGCACCATCACGGAAGCACCAGCGCGTCTCTACAAATCTTGTCAGTATCTGGTGGAATTTTTTACGGCATAAAACCTGTGAAGTTTATCACGCCCCTTCTGATGTTCGCCTTCCAAAAGATAAAAAAAGTAAAGATAATAAACAGATTTACACTGTAGTACAACCAGATATTTATGTGGTTTGCGACCTGTCGAAGCTTGACGACAGGGGCTGTCTTGGCGCACCGGATCTGATCATTGAAATTATTTCGGCTGATAACCAAAAACGTGATATAAGGGATAAATTTGATATTTACCAGAAACATGGCGTTCGGGAATATTGGATTGTAAATCCCAATGACGAAAATGTGAATGTCTTTGTTTTGGATGAACACGGAAAGTTTCAATTCAGGGGAATGTACGCCGGCGACGATAAAATTCCGGTAAATATTTTTGATGGCGACCTGAAAATTGATCTCCTTGACGTGTTTCAGAGCTAAGAAGCTGTATTGTTTGAAGAAGGGGATTCTTTGTTCTTCACGTTCTTCACGTTCTTCACTCTTCAATCTCCGACAGCTCCAGCCACCTCATCTCCTTCTCATCCAGCAGCTGCATCACGTCCCCGATCCGCAGACTCTTGCGATGCAATTCATCGGGTGAGGTTAACCCGGAGCTCAAATCATTTTCCAGATCACGTTTTTCCTCCTCAAGCGCGGCAATTTCTTTACCCAGATTTTCAAATTCCACTTTCTCTTTAAAAGTTAATTTGCCCTTCACCGGCTCCTGTTTCGGCTTGCTTTTCCTCTCTTTTGGAGCAGCCTCCCTGAGTGCCTGTTGCCTTTCCACCTCCTTATTATCGCGGTAAATCGAATAATTACCGGGAAAATCCCGGATAACGCCTGACCCTTCGAATACAAACAGATGGTCAACCACTTTGTCCATGAAATACCGGTCGTGCGATACAATAATCACGCAACCCGCGAATCGAAGAAGATAATCTTCCAACACATTAAGAGTCAGGATATCAAGGTCGTTTGTCGGCTCATCGAGGATGAGAAAATTAGGATTCGTCATGAGAACGGTAAGCAAGTACAACCGCCTTTTTTCTCCGCCGCTCAGTTTTGAAACCAGTCCGTACTGAACCTTCCGGGGAAAAAGGAATAGTTCAAGGAACTGCGTCGCACTCATCGAACGCCCGGGTCCGAGAATTATTTCTTCGGCAATTTTACGGACCACATCGATCACTTTGTCCTCGGGATCGAATTCCATCCCTTCCTGACGGTAAACGCCAAATTTAATGGTTGTTCCAACATCTATCCGGCCAGTATCCGGTTCCATCGAACCTGTTAATACGGATAGCAGGGTTGATTTTCCGATTCCATTCGGACCGATCAAACCGATTTTCTCAAAGCGCTGAAACTTATAGCTGAAATCCCGGAATAATAGCAGATCATCAAAAGATTTTGACAGATGGTAAAGGTCCAGCACCTTTTTGCCCATACGCCTGGTTAAGAGGTTAATATCTCCGAGCTCAGCCTGATACTCCTTTTTCGAATCCTCCTTCAGCTGCTCAAATGCCTCTATTCTGTATTTGGCCTTGGTTCCGCGTGCCTGGGGCATCCGGTTCACCCATTCCAGCTCCTTCTTCATCAAAGCACCGGCCTTTTCGCTCTGTTTCTGATCCCATTCAATCCGCTCCTGCCGCTTATCCAGGAAAACCTGGTAGTTCCCCTTATAACGGTACAGGGTTTTTTCGTTCAGTTCCAGTATCTCGGTACAAACCCGATCCAGGAAATAGCGGTCGTGGGTCACCATGAGCACTGTGATAAACGACTGGCTCAGATACTCTTCGAGCCACTCGATCATATCCAGATCGAGATGATTGGTGGGTTCATCGAGAATCAGCAGATCCGGTTGAGGAATCAGAACCGTAGCCAGGGCGATACGCTTTCTTTGTCCGCCTGAAAGTTCTCCCACTTTTTGTGTAAGATCACCGATTTTCAGCTGGGTCAGAACCTCTTTGATGCGGGTTTCACAATCCCAGGCACCCAGCCGGTCCATCTCAAGAATAGCTTTATCGAGTGCATCATGATCACAGCTGGCAATTGCCTCTTCGTAATTTGTTATAGCATTCGACAGGTGCGGCAAAGAGAACAGCACCTGTTCAATCACCTCCAGATGATCATGAAGCCCGGGGTTCTGGTGCAGAAATCCGATAGTCAGGCCCTGAACGGTATTCACCATCCCGGAATCCGGTTCTTCTTCCTTGGCGAGAATGCGCAAAAGAGTTGATTTCCCGGCACCGTTGCGTGCAATCAGGGCCAGTTTCTGATTCTTTTCAACAGTCAGGGACAGAGATTCAAAAAGGGAATTTTCCCGGTAGGATTTCGATATTTTCTCAGCCTGGAGGTAATTCAAAGTATTCGGATAAATTTCCCGCAATGATAAGACAAATGACGTTCCGGTTCAGGATTTGAAAGCATGAACTATTCAGTCTCCCGGTAAT
>JAPLDV010000599.1 GCA_026391235.1 Bacteroidia bacterium
GAAGGTTCATTCGCAATAGAGATAGTTTTTCAAGACCAAGTTTTATTCGTGACAAGCGTAAAGCCTTAATATGTCATGAATTTCTTTCCGTAAAACTCTTATTTCAAATAATTAAATTTATGCTAATATACAAAAAGACGTTAAAAATAAAATTTTTATATTCATTACTTCGTAACTTTTACAAACGGTTTTAATGTTTTTCTTAAGGTAATTTTATAAAATGAAGAAGACAGAAAAAGCAGACAAGGCAAAAGTGCCGGATGTTGCTAAAAAGAGAAAGAAAGCTGAAATCAGACTGAACAAAGACGAGGAATTGTTCAGGTACTATATGGAAAACGCCCCGGACGGCGTTTATATGTGTGACTTGACAGGCACCTTCCTTTACGGCAACCGCAAGAGCGAAAATATTATCGGTTACAAACGAGAAGAGCTAATCGGTAAAAACTTTTTGGAATTGAATCTCCTTACGGAAGAAGGCATGAATAAAGCTCTCCGGTGGCTCGAGGAAAATATAAAAGGCAATCCTACTTCTCCGGAAGAAATTGAACTGATACGGAAAGACGGACAGATGGTTCCTGTTGAGATAAACACGGGTGTTGTTCAACTCAGGGGAGAAAAAATAATTCTCGCATTCGTTCGCGAAACCGCTGAACGCAAACAGGCGGAGAAAGCATTACAGGAGTCGGAACAAAAGTATAAAAACTTGATAGATAATATTCTCGATATCATTATTACGATTGATCTGGAAGGAAATATTACCTTTGTAAGCAAAAAAATGAAAGAAATACTCGGCTATGAGGACGAGGAAACAATTAAAACGAACTTCTTAAATTTCATATCTGAAGAAGCTCATCAAGGCGCCATGGAAACATTACAGAAAGGTATGAAGGGGGAGAAGATCAGACATGTTCAATTGCCGGTAATATCCAAATCAGGGAAAAAGTATTTTTTTGATTTTTCCTTTACAAGACTTTATCAAGATGGAGTAGTTGTTGGCGCTCAGGGCACAGCAGTCGATGTTACCGAGCGCAAGCTGGCGGATGAATTGCTAAAGCAAAGCGAAGCAAAGTATCATCTGCTCGCGGACCACATGAAAGACTATGTGTGGCTCATGGATTTAAACTTACAATGGACGTATATGAGCCCATCCGGGGAGAAGTTACTGGGATACACACTGGAGGAGCTAAAACAGATCCCATTGGATAAGTTACTCACGGCAACCTCTTACCAAGTGGCGATGAATCTTTTGTCCTTGAAAATGGAGACGGCTCAGACAGCTCCTACCGAATTGACTTTAGTCGAATTTGAATGCCACTGCAAAGACGGTCGGACATTATGGATTGAATCCACACTTAGTTTCATCCGGGACGAAAATAGAAACCCTGTATCCATTTTAGGCGAAGGAAGGGATATAACCGAGCGCAAGCGCATGGAGGAGAAATTACGATTCGAAGAACAGCGTTTCCGGGCTTTTGTAGAGCATTCTCCGGATATGATTGTTATCGTTAATCTGGAGGGGCGTATCATCTATGTAAATCCGGCCATTGAGAATATTTTGGGATACACACCCGAAGAAAGGATTGGTGCCTTCGGATTTGAGATTGTTCATCCGGATGACTTGAACGCTTTGGCTGATGTATTCAATACTTTGTCAACTGAAACAAACCCAACTGTCATTCATGGTGAATTGCGTCTTCGTCATAAGGATGGAAGCTGGCGTACGCTCGAAGCTGTGGGCAGCAACCAGGTATATAATAATGTTATTAAAGGTTTAATTGTCAACTATCGTGATATCACCAAACGCAAGCAGGCGGAAGAGGCTTTGCGGGAAAGCGAGGCGCGTTTTCGGGAGGTGCTGGAGAACTCGGCAGATGCATCTTACAAACGCAATTTAAGAACGGATAGCTATGATTATTTAAGCCCCGTCTTTACCAAGAACTATGGCTATACGATGGAAGAGATGATGAACAAGCCCCTGGAAGCCCTTATGGATTTAGTCCATCCGGACGATCTTGCTGAAGCAAAACGCGTGATCGACGAGTCCACTTTGGGAGCTGTCGGCACAGTGTCTCAAATAAAATATCGTATCAGACTCAAAAATGGACTATATCGCTGGTGTCTGGATCAATTTACTATCATGCGGGATGCGGAAGGCATACCAATAGCAGTTATTGGGAGCGTGAAGGACATTACCGAACAAAAAGAGGCGGAGGATGCGCTTCGTGAAAGCGAACGTAGATACCAGGAATTGAGCTCAATCGACGACCTTACGCAGCTTTACAATTCCCGGCATTTTTATGTTCAACTGGAAAGAGAAATGGAGCGGTCAAATCGCTATGGACAGCCTTTGACCCTAATGATGCTGGATCTCGATAAGTTTAAAAATTATAACGATACATACGGCCATCTTGAAGGGAATAAGGTCTTATCGCGACTTGGTCAGACGATAAAAAGATGTCTTCGCGATACCGATTCCGCTTATCGTTATGGAGGCGAGGAATTTATGATCATATTGCCGGTGACTACAAGCAAGGATGGAATTGTAACCGCTGAAAGAATCCAAAGGGAATTAAGGCAAGAGGTTTTTTCTCCGGTATTGGATAAAGAAATCTATGTGACGGTGAGCATCGGTTTGGCACAGTATAAGCCGAAAGAAGAAATGAAAGCATTTGTTCAAATGGTAGACCAGCTCATGTATCAAGCGAAGAAGAACGGAAGAAACAGAATTTGTTCTGAATTAGAATGATATAAAAGTTCAATGAGTAATCCTCCGTCAAGCAATGTTTTAGGAGTAATACTGTCTTGTTTGCATATTTCTCATGATGTGCTAGATTAAGGGCATGACGGACAAAGAACTTATCAAGGCCTACAGAATATTTCTTAAGGACAGCATCCGCAAGGTCATAGACTTTTCCGCAACGAATCAGAACAGGGGACTTGATCCGCCGCCAATTGAAAAACCTTACGCAAAAGATGCAAAACTCATCGATCTTATTCCATATGACCAGTTCGGTGATATTGGTGAAATCGCCCTTCAG
>JAPLDV010000179.1 GCA_026391235.1 Bacteroidia bacterium
TTGAATTTCAAACCAACCTGAAGATTGAGCGGTTTGATGAGAACATTGTGGTTGTCATTTACCGCGTCTCCAGTGAATTGATTCATAATACTATCCAACATTCCCAGGCAACAAAAGCCACTCTTTCGATGAAATATGAAAACGGAGAGCTTTTGCTGGAATATCAGGATAACGGGATCGGCTTTGAAGCCGACCGCACCATGAAAGAAAAAGACCGGGATGGGTCGGGACTGACCAATATTCAATCCAGGATCAAATCCCTGAAAGGTGATCTGGTTGTGGAATCAAAGCCCGGATTAGGTATCAGAGTATTTATCAAGGTAAAAGCAACTAAGAAATAATGAAGTACAAAGTAATGCTGGTTGATGACCACAAGCTTTTCAGGAAAGGCCTGCGGATGCTCATCGATACTTTGAATCGTTTTGAAGTAGCTGGAGAGGCTTCAAATGGGGTTGAGTTTCTGAATTTGCTCAACCAAAGCAAACCTGATATTGTTATGCTCGATATTGCAATGCCTGAAATGGACGGAATCGAAGCTGCGAAGCTGGCGTTAACGAAATATCCTGATTTAAGGATAATTACATTAAGCATGTTTGGAGAGCAGGATTATTACTTTAAGATGGTTGATGCCGGTGTAAAAGGTTTTCTTCTGAAAAACTCTGATTTTTCTGAAGTCAAGATGGCCCTCGAAACCGTTATGGAGGGCGGCAACTATTTTTCGAGGGAACTGCTCATGAACCTGGTAAATTCTCTTAAAAATTCACCTGAGGAAACTACTCCGGATTCTCCGTTATCGGATCGTGAAAAAGAGATTATCCTCCTGATATGCAAGGGAATGTCGACACAAGAGATTGCCGATTCATTATGTTTGAGCAAACGTACCGTCGACAGCCACCGTGCAAATATCCTGTTAAAAACAGGCTGCCGGAATACCGCCAGTTTGGTGGTTTATGCTATAAAGGAGAAACTGGTGGAACTCTGACGTTCTTTTCGTTCTTCACGCCCCTAACCTCCTTAACGCCCTCACATCCTCACATCCTCACGTCCTCACATCCTCACGTTTTCTTCCCTCCGTATTTATACCCAGCAGATTCGGTATTCCTTCTCTACCAAAAGCAACATCCATTCCATAGTTTTGTTAACTGATGAGCACTATGGACATTCTCAGCCAAATCCAGTCGGACCCGCGTTATGCCGAGGCTTGCAGGTCATGCCTGAATTGCGGTGTATGTACTGCAATCTGCCCTGCAGCAGGCTATTACGATTACGATCCGCGGGTTATCATGAACCTGGTGAGGGAAGGGGATGAAGAAACATTGACTGGCATGCTCAGCTCCGATCTGATCTGGTATTGCGGACAGTGCATGAGCTGCAAGCCCCGCTGCCCGCGCGGCAATGTCGCCGGGGCATTGATCCAGGTTTTAAGGGCCGTATCAATCAACAGCGGGCTGTTTGTCCATTCAACCCTGGGCCGGCAACAGCTGGCCATCAAACGGGCAATCGGCCACAATATCCTCGAAACCGGTTATTGCGTGCATCCCACCCGCGTGGATCCTGCAACCCATCCCGAGCAGGGTCCCGTATGGGCCTGGATGTCAACTAACGCCGATCGGGTTTATGGTCGTTTTGATCAGGGATATGATAAGTCCGGCCCGGGCCTGCTTCGGAAAATCAGTCCGGATGCCCTCGGCGAACTCGACCGGATCTTTGAGGTTACCGGATGCAAAGACCTCTGGAACAAGATAGAAACAGAAAGTAAAAGGTAAAAAAGTTGAGATTCGAAGACCAATTTTGAATTTTGAAATTACAGATTCAGATAGACGCATTTATGCGATAGACGCATTTATTATGAAAAAATACTGGAAAGATTATCAGAAGGAAATAGCAGAGGATAACTACTTCTATGTCAGGAGTTGCATCCGCCAGAATTTTTTTCCGGGCGCGGAGAATCTGTTTATCGATATTCTGAGGAACAAACTCGGGAAAACAATTTTTGAAGATTCCGATCATACCACCTGCACCGGTATCGGATATCATACGGATATCGTTCCGCTTGAAACTACCATGACTGTGGTAGCCAGGCAGTTCGCGCTGATGAAGGAGAAAGGATACAAGAACCTGGTGGTATCTTGCGTAACTTCTTTCGGCCTGTATTCCGAGATCCTTGATTTGTGGAAGCATCAGCCGGATCTGAAGAAAAAAATTGAAGGTTACCTGGCCGAGGCCACCGGCAGAACGTTTGCCGAGCCTGGCAATATGGTTCATGCTTCGGATATCCTGTATAAATACCGGGATGAGATTGCCGCGATCGCCAAACATCGGCTGGTGAACAAAGAAACCGGCGAACCGCTGAAAGTGGTTGACCACATCGGTTGTCATTATGCCAAGACCTTTCCG
>JAPLDV010000339.1 GCA_026391235.1 Bacteroidia bacterium
GATCAAGAAATCCCTTCAAAATAGTAAAAACTTCATCCATAAATTCATCCGCCTCCCCTTTTTTTATGTTTTTATTTTAATAAAAATTTCTTTTTTTGCCGATGTGTTTTTTACAGCTCCGTCCTCTCGGTTACATCGGCAAACATATGTAACTTATCGAAGAAATTATTGATTACTACTAAAATCATATTATAGTGTCAATATATTACTTTGGCTGTATTGGTCTTGCAGATAACTACTTTTTTGAAAATGCCAGCGGATTAATTCAGAATAGGTGATGAATTTACGCCGCGCTTTTTTATTCAATCCCAAAGTAAGAAAAATAAATATAAGGCAGGAAACTTCATCAACCAGAAAACGAAGAAATATTATGTTCTTAGCCAGAATGAAATAAGGAGATTTGTGCCATTTTCTTAAAAATTGATATCTTGAGCGATAAAATTCAATGCGTGATCTTGCTTTGTGTCCTATGCTTTGTCCCTGTAAGTGATAAATAAAAGCATCCGGCACCTGATAGATTTTCCAACCTTGAAGCCGCATAGTGTAAGCCAGGTCAGTTTCTTCAAAAAAGAAGAAATAACGTTCATCAAACGCCCCCGTTTCTTTGAGCGCTTTTTTTTTGATCATCATGCAAGCGCCGACGACCGAATCAACTTCGAGAGGCGATGTGTGCTTGTATCTTTTACTGGGATACCGGCGGGGAAACAAATATTCCAGAAGAGAGTTATTGACAGCCAGTGTGAGCAAAGAGGGAAAAGAAGCAACTGAGTTCTGCTTGCTGCCGTCGGCATTCAATAGCTGTCCGCAAACAATCGCCGCTTTTTCATTGGATTCACAAAAATCCCATAATTTGTTTACTGCCCCCGGAGTCAAAACAGCGTCTGAATTTATTAGAAGAGCATATCTACCTTTCATTATCTTTAAGGCCTGATTATTAGCCGCGCCAAACCCCTTATTCTCTTTGTTGACTATCTTTATAACGGAAGGGAATTCCTTCTCCAGCATCGCGACGGAACCGTCGGATGAAAAATTATCAACAACAATAGTTTCTATGATTAAATCAGAGACGGTTTTATATAAGGAATTCAGACAATCTTTCAAAAGATCTCTTGTATTCCAGTTGACAATAATTACCGATAGATCAACTCTGTCAGCCTGATGGTCACAATAGCGCTTATCCATGGGTCATGAACCCCCACGGTTCATTTTGTTAAGCTCGCTCAATTTCGCGTATTTAAAATATTTATTAACCGAATCCGTGACCGCCAATGTCAACCCGGGCATGCCGTCAAGGATTCCCAAGCGGAAAAAATAATCCTGAATAAAAGTGAAAAAAGCGCGCGTAAAGGCACCGCCGGTCGAAGATCGCTTTCCTTCCCGGAAGGCGGCTTCGGCACCCAGAGTTGAATACCTGTCAATCTTTTGAATTACTTTATCCAGCCGGCTTTCCGTATAATGCTCAATAGCCTCATCCAACGCACCGACCGCCCCCTTAACTTCCACTGATTCGTGGACAACAGCCATTGTCATCCTACCCGCTCCTTTGTGGAATAAGCGGACAATCCGGTCCGGCCACCAGCCGGCATGCTTAATCCATTGCCCCTGAAAATAATTCCTACGGGGAAAACTGAATCCGGCCTCCTGGATATTGGGATCCGTTACTATTTTTTTTATCATATCCGCTGTATCCGGAGGAATACGTTCGTCAGCATCAAGCACTAATATCCAGGGCTGGCGACACTTTTCAATCGCCGATTGTTTCTGATGACCGAAACCCCGCCATTCTTCGCTGTAAATTTCACAACCGAACTCAGCGGCAATTTTCAGTGTCTTATCAATGCTACCTGAGTCGACAATGACTATTTGACCGGCAAAGGAGATGCTTTGCAGACACTGACGAATATTGTCTTCTTCATTCTTCGTTATTATGGCTACGGAAAGAGGAATTTTTACCAAGAAATCACCTGTTGTTTCAGTGTTACGTGTTATTATTTTTGTTTGGTTGCCTTATGGAGACGAATTACATCCGCGTCAACTTCCATCAACCAATCGCTCCTTTTTCCAAGAACTAATTTTTCTACTTCCGCAAGCGTCGGGTAATTATTTTGTCCCGTAAATTCACGCGCATCATCAATAAGAATAACATGATCAGAACAAGGATGATCCATAAGTACTAGATCGGAAGAGCGTCG
>JAPLDV010000691.1 GCA_026391235.1 Bacteroidia bacterium
TTGATGATGCCCGAATTGGATGGATATGAAGCAATCAAAGAAATCAGAAAAGATCCCCGGTTTAAAGAAACACCGATCATAGCGTTAACGGCTAAAGCCATGAAGGAAGACCGGCAGAAATGTTTGGATGCCGGAGCTTCTGATTATATCTCAAAACCGATCGATATTACAAAATTACTGTCTCTGCTGAGAGTCTGGCTTAAAAAATAAAGTCAAAAAATGTGGAGTTGCCGATTTAAAGGTGTAGGCAATAATGAAAAAGCATGTCAGAAATAACCAAAATACTAATCGTTGACGATAAGATTGAAAACCTAATTGCTTTGGAAAGGCTTATGGTTGATTTTAATGTTGAACCTATCCGGGCATTATCTGGCAATCAGGCTCTTCAATTAACTCTTTATCATAATTTTGCGTTGGCCCTGGTTGATGTTCAGATGCCCGATATGGACGGTTTCGAAACCGTTACCCTGATGAGATCAAACGAAGCTACCCGCCACTTGCCGGTTATTTTTGTTTCAGCCATCTATCGTGAAGATTTTCACGTTGTTAAAGGGCTTGAATCCGGAGCCGTCGATTTTATTACCAAACCCATCAATCCCGAAATACTTAAAGGTAAAATCAGAGTCTTTCTTGACTTATATTATCAAAAACATCAGCTTGAATCGGAGATCAAGGAAAGGGGAAAAATCCAGAAATCATTGGAGCAGAGCAATTTTCTTCTGAACACGCTGCTGCAGTCAATACCGGATATTGTGTTTTATAAATCACTCTCCGGCAGTTACATCGGCTGCAATAAAACATTCGAATCCTACTTTGGATTAATTGAAAAACAGATTATCGGAAAATCAGACCAAGATCTCTTTCCGCGTGAATTGGCTACCGATCTTCAGAAATTGGAAAATCAACTTAAAACTTCATTGGTTACCGTTGAAAAAGAACTGTGGGTATCAATGACTGACGGGAAAAAGGTTCTCCTGGATTATCGCGTCAATCCAATATTCAATCAGGCCGGAGAGCTAACCGGGATGATTGGAATTGCAAGGGACACCACTGAGCGTTTCAACGACAAACAAGCATTGCAGCAGGCGAAAGATGAAGCTGACGCCGCCAACCTGGCCAAATCAATGTTTTTAGCCAATATGAGTCATGAAATCAGAACTCCAATGAATGGCATCATTGGAATGACCGATATTCTGATGGAGACAGAGCTCAGTCCGGAGCAAATAGAATTTCTTCAGATTATCAGGCTATCAGGCGATAATCTCTTGTTGATCATCAATGACATTCTCGACTTGTCCAAAATTGAAGCCGGGAAAATCACGCTTGAGAAAATCAATTTCAACCTGGCTGAGAAAATTGATGAAACGGTCAAATTGCTGAGTCTCCAGGCAATGAAAAAAGGCCTTGACCTGAAATGTAAAATTAACCCTGAGGTACCGGCCATATTGAATGGAGATCCCCTGAGAATTAAGCAAATATTGATTAATCTGATAAATAATGCCGTTAAGTTCACCTGCGATGGAGGCGTTTCTTGTGAAATAGAATTATTTGAGGAATCGGCAGCAAAGGTTAAGCTGATATTCAGGGTTATTGACACCGGGATAGGAATTACTGAGGATGGGAAAGCAATGCTCTTTAGATCATTCTCTCAGACTGATGCAGCTATTACCAGGAAATTTGGTGGAACAGGCTTAGGACTCACCATATCCAAAAGGCTGGTTGAATTGATGCATGGTGAGATCGGTGTCGACAGTGAAGAGGGCAAAGGTTCAACCTTTTGGTTTACTGCTGAATTTGGCCGTTCAGAATGCATGCCGGATATTTCGGAACCAGTTATGCTTGAACCGGCTACAGAGTTCAGGAAATTATACATACTGCTGGCTGAAGATAACCCCGTTAATCAACGTGTTGCGACTTACAACCTGACAAGACTGGGGCATAAAGTTGATATAGCAGAAAATGGCCAGGAAGCTATTGCCTTAGGAGTAGCCAATCAATATGATATTTTACTGATGGATATTCAGATGCCGGTAATGGACGGGATCGAAGCTACATATGCCATCCGGCAATGGGAAAAAAGTTCACGGCAATCCGGGTACCTGCCAATAATAGCCATGACAGCTGATGCAGTTAAAGGTAATATGGAAAACTTCCTGGCCGAAGGCATGAATGGTTTCATCAGTAAACCCTTTAAAATAGAAGATCTGAAAACAATTTTAAAACTCGCACGATAGCAATCAACCCGCACGTATATGAAAAGTCAGCACACTATTATAATACCCGATTGGACAGGGAAAAAAATTCTTATTGTTGAAGACGTTGAAACCAACATGCTCTTCTTTAAAGCTGCTTTATCCCGTACCGGGGCGACTTTGCTTTGGGCAATGGATGGTTTAGAATCCATCGAAATGTGCCAGAATGATCCGGATATAAGCTTGGTTTTAATGGATTTAAGGATGCCAAACCTTGACGGCTTCAAGGCCACAGAAGCCATAAAATCTTTCCGGCCGAATTTGCCGGTTATTGCTCAAACCACCTATACTGAGGATGTTGATACTGATCGATTGTTTGAGGCCGGATGTGATGATTACCTTCCGAAACCCATCCGTTTTGAGGATTTGCTTAATTCAATCGGGAAACTGATAAACAAATAGCCCTACTTCATACGAATTACCTTCATCTCCGTTCTTCGGTTTAAACTCCTGCCCTCTTCAGTTTCGTTTGCAGCTACCGGATTTGTAAGTCCGTAACCTTTGGCTCTTAATTGGTCAGGGCTTATACCATGATTAATGAGGTATTTCACAACTGACTCGGCCCGATTCTGACTAAGAATCAGATTATAGTCAACTGCACCGGTATTATCAGTATAGCCCGATATTTCGATTACGATGCCGGGATTCTGCCGGAATATGGTCAGGATTTCTTCCAGATCCTTGTCTGATTCAGTTAACAATTCAAAAGAGTTGAACGCGAAAAAGATATTTCGCAAAACAATTGCCGCGCCCGTCTGGATAGGCTCTAAATCAATTGAATGCTGAATCTTTCCGATTTTTGTTAATGTATCGTTCATATAGTAAAAGGAATATGGAAGATATCCGTAACACGAAGCCCCGATCCGGTACGCCGGTCGTTCCGGGATCCCTAAAAGATAGATTCCCGTGACAGGATCTGCTTCAACGCTGCTAATCAAGGTATCGCCGTGTGGCTGCACCTCAACCTTTGCGCTTACCGGTAATCCGGTAATACGGTCCTTAACAGTACCTGAAAGTGTGAGAGTGGTGCCGGCAGGAATAAACGGATTCATATCTGCCTGGTAAATATCTTTGCCGGTCAGGGTGTCGCGGTTCGAGGCGAACAACCCAAGGTTCAAACCTGTGTTTACCGTAAGGCCATCCTCATCATAGCAGGTATTTAACATATAACCAAGATTATCAGGAATATATGATTTATTCTTATTTGACAGATCGAATCTATACAAATCAAACCCTCCCATTCCGATATGGCCGTTTGAAGAAAAGAACAGGGTATTTCCATCAACCAGGATTGCAGGAGACAATTCATCGAACGGTGTGTTGACCGGTTGTCCCAGATTCACTGGGGCCGACCAGCTTCTGTCAGGTTTTAGGGTAGACTGCCAGATATCCATCCCTCCGGACCCGCCGGGGCGGTTACTGGCGAAGAACAACCGCTTTCCGTCGGGGGCCAGAAAAGGGGTTGATTCCCAATATCTTGAATTCACCGGATAGCCCAGATTAACAGGATCACTCCAGTTATCTCCCGATTTTACACTGTAATAAATATCACATCCCCCCTTGGTATCCGGCCTGTTGCATGCGGTAAAAAACATGATCCGGCCATCCTGGCTCAGGCTTTGTGTTCCTTCATTTCCCCTGGTATTGATCGGAAAGGGGAATGCCTCAGGCATACGATACCCGGTATCCTGGTAAGCAACATGAAACAGGTCCTCCTGAGGAGCTTTCTTTACATTACCGGGGTCTTTAGTTTGCCGGGTAAACACGAGAACAGAGCCATCAACTGAAAGGCTCGGAAAATACTCATCATCAGGAGTATTAACTGGGCCAGCCAGCTTTATTGGGAGTTTGACCTTTGGGTTCTTAAGTTGTTCAAGGGCAAACCGGATGCTTGAATGGAGAAGTTTTTCCGCGTATGGAAGGTTAGCTGTGTCATGAATCAAACCAAGATATGTACTAAAAAAAACTGAGGCATTCGGGTAATCACCCCTGTTAAACCTCCACTGTGCAATCCACCGGTAAGCCTCGGGATAACCGGTTGAATCCAATTGCACCATGCGCCGTAAAGCTTTCTCACTGGCAACCAGATCTCCTTCCTCCTGGTATACCTCAGCATTAACCTTCCAGGCCTCCGGCCAATCCGGAAATTGTTTTACCAGCTTGCCAGACAGATTTTTTGCTTCATTCCAGTCGAGGCTATTCATCGCCTCCCTAACTTTTTTAAGCTTATTCGTTGCCGCAGGCAAAACCGGCGCAACCTGCTGTGCATGAAGCAAATCCGAAAAAGTAAAAAAAGCTAATATCAAAAATCTGCATTTTCTTCGGCCCATTGGATATCAGATGACTTTTCAATTATTACTTTCAACTCATTAGCCATAAGGTAATTACTTGGAACTGGCGGCGATTGTGACTTGGGCGACAGGCATACCCAATCCCAGTTTCCCGAAATCGGGAAAGCGCCGGAAGTTTCAATAAATGTTTTAATACCAGCCTCCTTAAGCTTATCGCACAGATATTGAAGGGGATACAAAGTTGGTTCTCCGCCAGTAACGACAACGGCATGTGCGGTATAGTTCAGTATCCTGTCAACAACATCATCAACTATTATCAGGGGATGCCCTCCAAATGACCAGCTTGCTTTGCTGTCGCACCAATTGCATCCGATATCGCATCCTCCAATCCTCAGGAAATATGCAGCTGTTCCGGTATGGAATCCTTCGCCCTGCAGGGAATAAAACTCCTCCATAACCGGAAGTAAATATCCGCCGTTGTATAAGTCAGTTGTCATGATTACATTTATCAGGCAAATATAGGTACCCAAATCAATTGTTTGGGACTAGAATTTGTAACAATAGAAACCTTGTCT
>JAPLDV010000198.1 GCA_026391235.1 Bacteroidia bacterium
AAAGCAAACTGGGGTACAGTCGGCGGCCGGGTGAGGGCCATTGCCGTTCATCCAACCGATCCGCAAACCCTATACATCGGCGCTGCCAGCGGAGGAATTTGGAAAACCACTGACGGGGGTGCGAACTGGGAGGATATTGGATATGGCCTGGAGTCGCTGACTTTTGGAGCCATTGCCATCGATCCTAAAAATCCGGAAATCATTTATGCAGGATCGGGAGAATCGATGCTGTTTGGTAATGGCGGGAATTTTCCCGGGAAAGGATTGTTTAAATCAACCGATGGGGGACAATCCTGGATTTTAATTACCGTTGGACCCGGAAACCAAACCCACTTTAGTGACCTGGAAGTCAGTCCCTATAATTCAAATATTATTCTGGCCACCCTGGCCAGTGGATATGAATATTTAGGAATTATATTGCCCAATGAAGGGATATGGAGGAGCCTCGATGGAGGGACTACCTGGAACAGAACATTGGATCTGCCGGACGCTTTCGATATTGCTTTTCACCCGGCGGATCCGAATAAGGTATATGCTGCCATCGGTGGAACCAACGGTACTCCGGGGTTCTTTATTTCAAATGACCAGGGAGCCACCTGGGAACAGAGCAACACCGGACTGCTGCTGCCGGCTGCCGGAGGCCGGATTCAGTTTGATATTTCAAAATCCAATCCCAATATCATCTATGCGGTCATCTACGATCTCAATTTACCTAACTCCGCAACAACCCGGGCCTATAAATCCGTAAATGGCGGGACCAGCTGGAGCCAGATTTCAGTCGGAACCAAGCTGGGGGGCTTCGATGGTTCCTCTTGGTATGATCAGGGTTTATATGACTTGTGCATTGCTGTGGATCCGGTTGATCCAAACCATGTATTGATAGGAAATATCGAATTGCACCGGACAACCGATGGCTCAACGTTTACACCGGTAAGACCATTCGGAGGTAATGTTTTTGGCACCCTGGCACATCCGGATTATCACAAGCTGGTTTATACTCCTTCAAACCCCAATATCCTGTACATTGGTTGCGACGGAGGAATCTATAAGTCCACCGACAAAGGCTATACCGTCGGCTCGCAAAATAAAGGCCTGAGCACCCTGCAATTTTACCGGATTGCCTCGCATCCGTCGAACTCCAGGGTTTTCATGGGGGGCATGCAGGATAATGCGGGTGCAATCACTACCAACGGTGGAACCACCTGGAATAATATTATCTCCGGTGATGGCATGGAATGTTTCTTCGACCGGACAAATCCTGACCATGTGTTGTATGCATCATACCAATGGGGAGCACTATTCAAAAGTGTGAACGGAGGTACCGTATTTAGTCAGATTTATAATGCTGCCGGCGCATGGATCACCCCGTTCTTTATGCACCCAACCAATAACCAAATATTGTATACGGCCAATAAGAAGATTCTGAAATCAACCGACGCGGGATTAACCTTCCAGATTATTTCCGGTCCTAACGATATCTCCCCCGTAAATATCGGCACAATGGCTCAAAGCCAGGTGAACCCAAGCAATATGATCTTTGGAACCGGGATTGATAATCCCTCTGTTTCGGTATTCATTGTGAAGGTTTCAAAAGATGAAGGGGCCACCTGGACAGATGTAACCAGCGTGATTCCAGGCGAAAGCCGCTGGATATCCAGGGTCGTTACCGACCCGGTGGATGCCAATACCATGTATTTGGTCAGGTCCGGGTTTTCACCCGGCAATAAAGTGTATAAGACCACCAATCTCGGGCAAACCTGGAAAAACATCTCGGGAAACCTGCCCGATCTGCCCTGCAGCGACCTGTTCATCGATCCGGAATTCACCGGCCGGTTGTTTGTGGCCAATGATATCGGGGTTTACTTTTCAACCGACGGAGGAATCAGCTGGAATTATGCCAGCGAAGGAATGCCTGTTGTGCCTGTTTTTGACTTTGACTACGTAAAAATTGGCACCCAAAGGTATTTGAGGGCCGGAACGTATGGCCGGTCGGTTTTTGAAACCATACTGCCCTCGTGCGATCTCAAATCCATCACATTTTCATCGCAGGCCGAGGTCGATAATTTCCAGGCCAGCTATCCCTTATGCAGGGAAATCGGCGGAGATGTGACCATCAGCGGGAGTAACATCAACAGCATAACCGGGTTAACCTCCATTCGTGGCATCGGGGGATCCCTCACCATACATGACAATCCGCTGCTCACCAGCCTGGCTGGATTGGAAGGGGGGACCTACGTCGGGGGAAACCTGGATATTTCATCAAACAAAACTCTTGCCACCCTGACCGGAATGCCCGTTTTGAAATCAGTAGCCGGCGACCTTACCATAGAATCCAACGACGCACTAACCAGCGTAGCGGCACTCGGATCAATAAAATCGGCCACCGGGAGGCTCCTGATCACCGGCAACACTTCCCTCACCAGCCTGGCAGGTTTGGAGGGCGTCATCTCCATCTGGGGGGACCTGGTGGTTGAAGGCAACAAATCCCTGACGAGCCTGTCCGGACTCAAGAATATTGATCCCACGTCGATCTATAACCTGACCATCCGCGAAAACGATTCTTTATCTGCCTGTGAGGTAAAAAGTATATGTGATTATCTGGCCAGTCCCAATGGGAATGTTGATATTCAAAACAATGCCACCGGCTGCAACAGTCAGGCCGAAGTGGAAAAAGCGTGCCTCACCTCCTCGGAGGGCATCAGGCTGGAGAGCGAAATAACGATTTACCCGAATCCCGGCAAGGGCTTGCTGGTGATTTCCACACCTTATGAAATAGCGATAGAACAGGTGGCCATCTACAATTCCGCCGGACAGAAAGTGCAGCAGGAAAAACCGATTAACAATACGGTGGATATCTCAAAACTCCGGCCCGGGATGTACTTTATCGAGATTCGATCTGATCAGCTGACAGCCAGAAGGAGGTTTGTGGTTGAATAGATACTCACACCCACACCCACACCCACACTCCTTTTTTTCACCCAAAGCGACCTTGTCATTCCCGCGGAGGCGGGAACCGCTTCCCTTACCACTGATGCCCGCAGCTGCACCTTTCATTCCCGCGGAGGCGGTTCCCGCCTCCGCGGGAATGAAAGGTGTTTACTGGGGGAAAAAAGTGAGTGTGTGAGTGGGTGCAGCGACGCAATAAAAAGAGTCAAAAACGGCACTTTGTGAACTTTGTGTAAAACCTTTGTGCCCTTTGTGGTTAAAAAATACCACCGAACAGTTCTAAAAAATACCACAAAATACGTATTGCGGTTTCGTTTAGGGCTAGTAACTTTATA
>JAPLDV010000255.1 GCA_026391235.1 Bacteroidia bacterium
CATAATACTGCCGATTTTGGAATTACCACACTGTTTTCCATAACGTTCAGCCGGGTCATTATATTTCCGGTGGTAAACATTCCCGGTTTAAGCATGCCTCCGACATTGCCAACATCGACCCGCAATTGGGCAACACGGGTGAGAGGATTTACCACCGGATCGATATATGCAATTTCTCCTTTAAACTCCTTGCCGGGCATTGATTGCAGCGTAAAAGTCACCTTGTCACCTTTCCTGATCCAAGAAAGATCAGTTTCATAGGCATCAAACAAGGCCCACACATGACTCAGATCAGCAATTTCATAAAGGGCCGATCCCTGCTGTACATAGTCGCCCATATTTACCTTTTTGGCGGTCACAACTCCGGAAACACTTGCAGCAACATCAAAAACGCTTTTTACCTTACCACTGCTTTCAATTTCAGCGATCTGGCCATCGGTAAATTTCCATTGCCTCAGTTTATCGCGGGCGGCCGAAATAATTGAAGAGTCTTTCATCTTCAGCGCTTCAAATAATTCTTGCTGGGCAGTCACCAGGGAGGGTGAGTAAATCTTTGCAATAACCTGGCCCTTTTTAACCTCTTCTCCGGTAAAGTTTACAATAAGCTGCTCAATACGCCCGGCCAGATGGGCCGATTGGGTTTGCACCAATCGCTCATCTGCCTGAATTTTCCCGTACAACCGGATTTCTTTCTCCGCGCTTTGACTGGTAACCATTGTGGTTTGCACTTCAGCGATCCTCGCCGCATCTTCGGTCATGGAAATGGTGTTCGGGTCAATCTGAACGACATCCTGTGATAATGGAATCAGATCCATTCCGCACAACGGACACAATCCCGGTTCATCCTTGCGGATCTGCGGATGCATCGAGCAGGTCCAGATTGTGCTTTTCTTCTCAGTAATTGCGGTCTCGGGTTTCGGTTCTGTTTGAGGCCTGTGAAAAACCAGCCAGCCCAACATGAAACCTGCTATGATTAAGAGCAAGGTCCGCAGGTAGGTACTTGATATTAATCTTTTGATATTCATAACTTTATAATAACGTTAGTTGTACGCGATGATTGATATTAAAGTGGCAATTGCCAGATTTCGATCAACCGTTGCCTCAATATGTTTAAACTGATAGTCAAGCAATTGCTGCTGCATCCGGAGGATCTCCTCGAAATCCGTACCGGCTGATGAAAATGAGGACGTGAGCAGGGTTATCGTCTTTTCGGCAAGCGATACCTGCCGGTTAAATAGTTCTATCCGCCTGTCGGCATCTTTATAAAGCTGCACGGCCTCCTGATAGCTAACGAGCATGCCGTTTCTGACATTATTGACCGACTCGGCTGAGGCGTCACGAAGGAATTCAGCCTCCCTCCGCAGCGCCTTGTACTTATTGCGGTAAATGGGTAGAGTGGCGGTAATCATAGGCATAACCATATCCTTGCCGTTCATTTCAGAGGTTACATCCGGAAATTTTTGGATCAGGGTGTAATTAAGGCCGATCCCTACCATCGGAAATCCCATACGACCAGCCATTTTTATTCTGGCCTCATTTGCCTCCCTGTCGGCCTCAAACATCCTGATCATCGGATTGTTCACAATACTGTCGGCCAGGAGGGTTAATGAACCTGGCAGAGTGGCTTCCATGAGCGAATCGCTCACAAAAACCTCTGTGCCCGGATTGCGATTCAAAAAAAGGTTAAACCGCTGTTTTTCTGTCTTAAGCTGATCGTGCAGCATTGATATTCTATTTTCGATGGATCCGATTTCGATCTGAACCCTAAGAAGACCGACCATTCCGCCCTGGCTGCTGCTGCCCATAACCGCATCGGCTGAATTTGGCATATTGCCGCTATCGCCGGAAATAGCAGCCGTTCTGCCCATATTTTCCCCCGACATACCGGAAGTGCCGGGCTTCAGAGCGGTTTCATTACCGGCCGCCATGCCTCCGGCGCCTGGTGATACAGGTATCTCTGCCGCCTTAAACCGGATAATTGCCATCCGCTCCAGTGATCGTAACAGGGCAAGATTCTTTTCCGTTACTTCGATCTCCTTTTTCGTTCGGAACACCTGGTACCATGAACTTTTAACCTGAAGAAACAGCTCGTTCCTGATACTGAGCATTTCCTGATACCGGGCCATCGCCATTTTTGAAGCTTCATCTTTGGCCGCTTTCAAGGTGCCAAACCATGGTGCCATTTGCATTAGCCTGAAATCTGCCCGTTGATAACCCTCCATGAGTTCCATGGGCTTAATAAAGTAGCCGAATTGCACCTCCGGATCAGGCAGCGCCCCAGCCTGCGGAACTTTCTCCAGGGCAGCCAGGTACAAGGAATATTTAGCTTTTAAGCCAGGATTGCTGGCAGTGGCTTCCTTTAGATACGCTGACAGGGAATCGGCTTGCTGGGCATTGGCTGTGGCCCATGCAGTCATAAAGACCAAGCACAACATGGGTTTGATCAGGTATTCGATGCTTGGTTGTAATCTATTGATTACCAAATATATAACTCATTTACTGTGATATACTTGCCACTCGTCACTTGTCAACAGGTGGACGCAAATATGCGTCCCTACGGTCACTCGTCACTAGGTGGACGCAAATATGCGTCCCTACGCACGGCTCTTTCACGCCAGATACTTTGCAGGATCGGAACAACGAAAATGGTCATTATTTGTATTGTCATTCCCCCGAATGTAGGGATAGCCATTGGAACCATAATATCAGACCCTTTTCCTGTAGAAGTTAGAACTGGTAGCAGGGCTACAATAGCTGTGGCGGCAGTCATCATGGCCGGACGAACGCGTTTTTTCCCGGCTTCCACAACTGCTTCCCTCACCGCTTTCACTGTTTCCGGTTTTCGCCTCTCGAACACATCGTGTATGTAAGTCCCCATGATCACACCGTCGTTGGTGGCGATCCCGAACAGTGCGATAAATCCCACCCACACCGCAACACTTAAATTGATTTCATGCATTTGAAATAAATGTCTCATATTGGTGCCTGCTACCGCGAAATTCATGAACCATGGCTGGCCGTATAACCATAAAAAGATAAAACCACCGGAGAAGGCGACAAAAACACCGGAGAAGTGAATGGTGGATGCGGTTACGGTTTTGAACTGAAAGAAGAGCAGCAGGAAAATGATTATCAGGCTGATCGGAATTACAATAGCCAACCTCTTGGTAGCAC
>JAPLDV010000582.1 GCA_026391235.1 Bacteroidia bacterium
ACAACCGCGTACCCTTGCTGCCTTCCGGCCCTGGGGGAGTTCGGCGGGAGCTGGCCGTATAAGACTTACCCTGTTGCAAAGATAGCAAATGTTTTCCACTTCAGAGATTTTCAAACTATATTTGCCTTTTAGAAACTCCAATTTTTTACCATGGAATCCAATCGTCCTCCGATCCTCCGACCAGCCATGACATATGGACTGATTATCGCACTGGTTATTATCATCTTTGCTGTTTTGCAATGGATTCTTGGTCTCGATCGTGCCAAATGGATGACATGGATTAGCTGGGCTGCCTATTTCAGCGTACTCTATTTCTGCTTAAAAAACTGGCGGGATGATCATAATGGTGGATATATCCGTTACGGTCAGGCACTTAATGCCGGAATCCTTTTTATGTTTTTTGCTTCGATCATCTATGCATTTTACTTTGTTGTGTTTGTTAAATGGATTGATCCGACCTTTATTAACAGATTTCTGGATACTATAGAAGAGGCATATTATAAGCAGGGTATGCCTGAGGAACAAATTTCGGCAGTTATGGCTTTTTTGGGAAAGCTTAGTAATCCCGGAATGCAGTTCTTCTGGGCGATTTTCGGAATAACTTTTACAGGTGTCATCCTATCCCTGATCGTTTCAATCTTTATCCGCAAAGAGGGCGACCCGTACAAGCAGGCTATGTCGGAAATCGAGAACTCTGAAAAGGAATAGGCTTTAACGACCGGCACTATGGAACTATCGATAATTATTCCCCTGTTTAATGAAGCTGATTCGTTACCTGAACTGCTCGAGTGGATAAACCGTGTTGTGGAGAAAGAGAAGCTTTCATACGAAATTATTCTTATTGATGATGGCAGCCGGGACGAATCCTGGGCGGTTATCCGTGATTTATCATCCCGCTATAAAAAATTAAGGGGTGTCCGTTTTCAGAGGAACTACGGCAAGGCAGCAGCGCTGCAATGCGGGTTCAGCCTTGCAAAGGGCGAAGTGGTGATAACCATGGATGCCGATATGCAGGATAGCCCGGATGAAATTCCCGGACTGGTAAATCTGATACGCAACGAGGGTTTCGACCTGGTATCAGGATGGAAGAAAAAGAGAAAAGACCCGATTTCCAAACGCTGGCCTTCCAAATTTTTCAATTTTGTGGCCAGGATAAACAGCGGTATCAAAATTCACGACTTCAACTGCGGGTTGAAAGCTTATCGCAATGAAGTGGTTAAAAGCATCGAGGTTTTCGGTGATATGCACCGATACACTCCCATTTTAGCTAAACGTTCCGGATTCGGCCGGATAGGCGAGAAAATTGTTGCCCATCAGGAGCGGAAATATGGGAAAACAAAATATGGAATGGGTAGATTGTTTACGGGAGCACTTGATTTATTGACTGTTAGCTTTATCACCCGGTTCGCCAAAAAGCCCATGCATCTTTTTGGTTCGCTCGGAATGCTGATAATGTTTTTTGGGGCAGTTGTAACCGTATATCTAATAGCGATTAAGATTCATGATATTACTAATCATATAGTTCCGAGGGAAATAACTGCGCAACCCTTGTTTTACCTGGCGCTCATGGCAGTAATCATTGGTGTACAATTATTTCTGACCGGATTTCTGGCTGAACTGGTTTCACGAACGGCACCCGACCGGAATAAATACCTGATTGCCGAGGAGATATGAAAACTCTGATTCGTTGGGTATTACGAATTTTTCCCAGGCCATTTCTAATCCGGATCAGTTATATTTTTATGGGATTGTTCAAACCAATGCTGCGGGGTAATAAAGTTGAATGTCCCGTCTGCGGATCCACCTTCCGGAAATTTCTTCCTTACGGGGTGAAATCCAGGTCGAATGTATTGTGCCCAACCTGTCTGTCGCTCGAGCGCCACCGGCTGATCTGGCTCTATCTGCAGAAACAGTCGGATTTTTTAACAAAACCCCGGAAACTCCTCCATGTTGCACCCGAGCAATGTTTTTACAACCGGTTCAAGCAATACAAGCATATTGAATATATTACTGCTGATCTGGAGTCACCGATCGCCGATTTTCATTTCGACCTGCATGAAATTCCATTTGCAGAAAATTCTTTCGATATGATCCTTTGTAATCATGTACTGGAACACGTGACCGATGACCGCAAAGTGATGTCTGAATTTCTGCGTGTTCTGAGGCCCGGTGGTTTTGCAATCCTGCAGGTTCCTCTGGAACCGCAAAGGGAATCGACTTATGAAGATCCATCGATAACTGATCCCCGGCAGCGGGAAAAGTTCTTTGGCCAAAAGGACCATGTTCGGGTTTATGGCCGTGATTATCCCGTCCGGCTTAGGGATTGCGGCTTTACCGTTGAAGAGCGCCTGGTTTCAGATGGGTACAGCACCGAAATGATCAACCGCTATCGCCTGGCCCCGGATGAAACATTATATATTGCCTCGAAACCCTGATGGAACGCTTCTATTCATTCATCGTACCGGTTTATAACCGGCCCGGAGAGGTGGCAGAACTGCTGGAGAGTTTTGCGGTGCAAACCTTTACAAACTTCGAGGCGGTCATTGTTGAGGATGGCTCGGATCTGCGGTCTGAAGATCTGGTTGAAGAATATTCCGGGAAGTTGAACATCCGGTATGTTGACCTTCCCCGCAGCGGCCCCTCATTGGCCCGTAATGCCGGAACCCGCGTTGCTAAAGGAGATTATTATATCTATGTCGACAGCGATTGTATTTTACCGGCCGGTTATCTGAAAACCGTCGACCGCTTCCTGGAAAACCACCCGCTGGATTTTTTCGGAGGTCCCGACCGGGCGTCCGATAATTTCAACCGCACCCAAAAGGCTATTTCCTACGCCATGACCTCTTTCCTGACCACCGGCGGTATCCGTGGCGGGAAAAGGAAGATCGACCGGTTTTACCCGCGGAGCTTCAATATGGGCATTTCCAGGAAAGCATTTGAAGTCGTTGGAGGATATCCGGAGACCCGGATGCATCCGGGCGAAGATATGGTTTTAAGTATCGAGTTGATTAATAATGGTTTTACTTCCGGATTGATCGGGGATGCCTATGTTTACCATAAACGGAGAACTACTCTGGGCCGGTTTTTCAAGCAGGTTTTCGGCTTTGGGAAATCACGCTATATAATATCAAAGGTTTATCCGGAAACATTCAACCTTTTTTATCTGGTACCATCCCTTTTTCTTGCCGGTTTCGATGTTCTGTTGGCTTTGGGTATTCTGTTCGGATCCTGGTTTTTACTGCCCGTGGTACTGTGGGTTGTGATGGTATTCCTGGATGCCACCGTCCGGAATGGGTCGCCCGTAACTGGCCTTATAGCTGCAATCGCTTCTTTTATACAATTGTACGGTTATGGATCCGGATTCCTTAGTGCGTGGTGGTCAGTATCCATCAGGGGAAAAGATCAGTACGGTGTTTTAACAAAAGGCTTTTATCCCGACCGGCAACAATCGAATCAATCCAGGTTTTAATTTCATCTAACGCATCCGGGTGGAAGTATTTTATCTGCGGATAGCGGTTATTCCAGGTGATCTGTCTTTTGGCATAGTGCCGGGTATTTCGCTTGATTAAACGGATAGCCTCATCAAGATCAATATTGCCATCGAACATTTCGAATAATTCGCGGTAGCCAACAGTGTTGAGAGCATTCAGTTCCCTCATCGGATAAAGGGCTTTTGCCTCCTCAATCAGCCCTTTTTCAATCATCTGGTCAACCCGCAGGTTTATTCGCTGATACAACTCATCGCGCGGCAACTCAAGTCCGATGAGTATGATATCAAAGTCCCGGTTAACTGCCTGTTTAATCCGGAAAGAGGAGAACGGACGGCCAGTGGTAAGGCACACTTCCAGTCCACGCATAACCCGTGCCGGATTGTTTCTATCGACTTTAGCATAAAATATGGGATCCAGCTGTGACAATTCTTCAAGAAGGCTGCCAAGTCCATGGGCATCATTGCGCTGTTTCAGAATTCTCCTGATCTCCGGGACAGGATCCGGAATATCATCAATACCATTGATAATGGCATCCATATATAAACCCGTACCGCCTGTCATGATTACCAAAAAATGGTTACGAAGCAGATGTTTCAGAAGATCAGTCACATCCTCCTCAAAGCGGTATGCTGAGTAGTAGTCGTGAATCGAAAGATTTCCTATCAGATGATGGGGTATTTGGTTGAGCTGATCAATATCCGGCTTTGCTGTCCCAACCGACATCTCACGGTACATCTGACGTGAATCGCAGGAAATGATTTCGGTATTCCAATGCTGCGCCAGTTTGATGCTAATATCGGTTTTGCCGGATGCTGTGGGGCCTGTGAGGATAAGGAGGGTAGGTGGCA
>JAPLDV010000385.1 GCA_026391235.1 Bacteroidia bacterium
GTAATATCAGCGTAGAGCGCTTGGGACTGGATTTCGCCGTTCCACAACACTTGCTTGCGGAATACTTCAAGATGGCGGATTTTGCCATCCTTCCGAATGATGCTTATTTCATAATTTAAAGGAACATACTCACCGCGCCGCCTTTTTGCTTGCCTGATTTCATATTCGACATAGCACTCAGGGGTGTATCTCTTTTTGTGGGGAGTTGAGGCCAGCTCTTCAAAGTTATCGTAGCCGTATATATTTAAAATCTCCTGATTGGCGTAAAGTGTTTTGCCATCAGAGCTCGCAATACGAATGCCCAGAGGGGAATCATCAAGGGAATGGCGGAAGTTTTCCTCGCTTTTCTTGAGCATTTCTTCCGATTCTTTCTTGTCCTGCCGCATTTTCGCTTCGCGGATCTCCCTCTCTATCGTAACCACGAGTTTGGCGAGTTTGTCCTTCATCAGGTAGTCATGCGCGCCGTTTTTCATTGCAGCCACTGCCGTGTCCTCCCCGATAGCGCCGGAAACAATAATAAACGGAATGTCGATGTTTTTGTCCTGTAATATTTTCAGGGCCGCGGGCGCGCTGAAATTCGGCATTTTATAGTCGCAGAGAATAACATCCCACTGTTGCCGCTCAAGGGCGGCCTCCATGGCTTCGGCGTTTTCCACCCTTTCCCATTTCGGGTCACAGCCTCCTTTGTGCAACTGACGTATAATCAGCTGGACGTCATCATCCGAATCATCAACTATTAAAACGCGAACTAAAATATTCACATTTTCATCTCCTTTGTCTTCCACCAGTAATATTTTATTGTTGTTGGATATCGATCACGCCTTTTAATTTTACTTTTCATTAAGACTGAAATAAAAAGTTGCGCCTTTGCCTGTCTGTCCCTCTGTCCAGATCTTTCCACTATGGCGGTGGATAATTCGCCGCACTGTAGCCAGGCCGATTCCCGTGCCCGTAAATTCATCGTCAGTATGCAGGCGCTGGAACGGAGCAAAAAGCTTGTCCGCATACGCCATATCGAAACCAACCCCGTTATCGCGGATGAAATATACTTTTGTCTTGCCTTTCTTTGTACACCCGACCTCTATTACTGCTTTTGTCTTTTTTCCGGTGAATTTCCAGGCGTTGCCCAGCAGGTTTTCAAGGACTATGCGCATTAATCTCGAATCCGCAGTTTCTTCCATGCTGTCGGCTATTTTTGTCTCCACATGCCTTTGAGGTTGAGACTTCTGTAATTCATCCATTACGGAGTGTGCAATCTTGGTCAGATTAATCTTTTCAAAGTTTATTTCCGTGCGTGTGATCTGGGAAAGCTGCATCATATCTTCTATAAGCTCCGCCATATGCCTTACCGCTGACCTGATTCTTATCAGATAATCCTTTCCTTGTACATTCAGTTTATCCTCGCAGTCTTCCAGAAGCGCCTTGCTGAATCCCTCAATCGTCCTGAGGGGGGCGCGCAGGTCGTGGGAAGCTGAATATGAAAACGCTTCCAGTTCCTTATTGGCTGCTTCGAGGTTTATTGTTCGTTCACGCACCAGTTCTTCCAGATTCTCGCGGTATTTTTGCAGTTCTTTCTCAACCTTCTTGCGTTCGGTGATATCAAGCGAAACATTGGCCAGGTAGCGAAGTGTGCCCGTAACTTCATCCTTGATGGTGAATGTAATCGCATGGACATCG
>JAPLDV010000175.1 GCA_026391235.1 Bacteroidia bacterium
AAACTGGTCGGCGACCGGAGGATGGGCCTGATCAAGTATGTTATGGCCTTGATGAATTCTGCACGTTTGGGGATCGGCGCTCAATCTGTTGGGATATCTGAAGCTGCTTACAGGGAAGCATTGAAATATGCCGGTGAGCGGGAACAGTTTGGAAAGCCGATTGTCCAGTTTCCGGCGGTTTACGAAATGCTTGCGGTTATGAAGGTGAAACTTCAGGCCAGTCGGGCCCTTTTGTATGAAACAGCACGCTTTGTTGATGTATACAAGGCTTATGCTAATCACAGCGAACATCGTAAACTCGAGAAAGAGGAACGGGATGAAATGAAATATTACCAGCGACTTGCCGATGTTTATACACCGTTGATAAAATTGATGGCAAGCGAATATTGCAATCAGATTGCCTATGATGCAATCCAGATTCATGGAGGTACCGGCTTTATGAAGGATTTTCCTGTCGAACGATTATATCGCGATGCCCGGATAACTTCCATTTATGAGGGAACCAGTCAGTTACAGGTGGTAGCAGCTATCCGCGGAGTAACCACCGGCGTTTACCTTTCGAAAATCCATGAATATGAAAATCTCAAAGTGAGCCCGGATCAGGAATTGCTTAAGAAACGCCTTATCGAGATGACTACCGAATATAAAAATGCGATTCTGAAAGCTCAAAAATCAGATGAAGGAGAATATCTTGATTTTCATGCGAGGAGGTTAGTTGAGATGGCCGCTCACATCATTATGGGTTATCGGCTTCTTTTAGACGGCGAAAGAGATCCGGTTTACAGGGATTCAGCCAGAATTTTTATTAAACATGCCCAATCCTGGAACCGCGAAAGGATGTTGTTTATTCATCAGTTCGAACCGAATGATCTGGGCCTTTATAAAATGGATGTGATGAAATTGTAATGCCATGTCTTATCGAATTGGTTTTATCGGAGCAGGTAGGGTAGCCTGGCATCTGGCTCCGGCATTGAAGAATTCCGGACATCGGATTCTTCAGGTAATCAGTAAGTCAGCCTTATCGGCTCAAAAGCTTGGAGATCGGGTAGGATGTGAACATACCGATAAGATCACCAAACTCGATATGGATATTCAAATTCTGTTTTTAACCGTAGCAGATCATGCACTGGTTGAATTGATCAATGATATCAGCGATTATCGCGGAATAGTAGTACACACCAGCGGTACTTTCTCGGCTTTGCGTTTTGCCTGCCAGAAATATAAGTATGGAGGAATGTATCCCCTGCAGACATTCTCTATCGGCCGGCCTGTCGACCTGTCAAATGTTCCTGTTTTTGTTGAAGGTTGTGAACCGGCTGTAACCGAAATCCTGATAAAATTAGCTTCTGAATTCTCAAGAGATGTGCATGTGGTTGGTCACGAGGAACGCAGATGGATGCACCTGGCTGCTGTTTGGTCCAATAATTTTACTAATCATATGCTGGCCAATGCCTATGGTATCATGGATAATCAATCACTCCCGGTGAAATGGCTGGAACCATTGATCCGCGAAACTTTTAATAAGGCAATTGAATTGGGTCCGTTAAAATCCCAAACAGGTCCTGCTTTACGGCATGATCAACAGACTATCAAAAAACACGTCGATCTGCTATCTTACTCCCAGGAATTACAAGTGCTTTATAAACGTATCAGTGATTCTATTCAGAGTGTTGCAAACGTTTCAAAAGGCGATCGATTATGAGTTTTTTTAAGGAAGACCTGAGAAATATCAGGGCATTTGTTTTTGATGTTGACGGGGTTATTTCACCCAATCAAGTGCTCCTGCATGCTTCAGGAGATATGATGCGATCGGTTAATACCCGGGATGGTTTCGCCATAAAAACAGCCCTCGAAGCGGGTTTTAAAGTTGGAATTATTACCGGGGCACGGTCAGAATCGTTGATAGGCAGGTTTAAAGACCTTGGAACTGAAGATGTTTTTCTTCAAAATATCATCTTGAGTTGAGTGAGGTTCTCTATATGGGGGATGATATTCCTGATCTGGAAGCCATGAAAAAGGTGGGCATGCCCACTTGTCCCAATGATGCAACCAATGAGGTGCAGGCAGTCTCACGGTACATTTCTAACCTTCCCGGAGGCTATGGTTGCGTCCGGGACGTAATAGAACAGGTATTGAGAACTCAGGGATTCTGGAACTATTAGTAATGACAGAATATGAGTCTAAAAGGAGCATTCAGAATTTTCAGGCTTCCAAATCTTTTGATGGTTGGTGCAACCATGTACCTGATACGCTGGTCGATTATAAAACCACTTCTCGGAGTGTACGGTATCGATCTGCAAATCTCCGAACTTGCCTTTCTCGGACTGGTGTTGTCCACTGTCTTAATTACCGGAGCCGGGTATGTGATTAATGATTATCATGATGTCAGAGCCGACCAGATAAATAAGCCCAAAAAGGTGGTTGTTGACCGGCATGTTAGCAGGAGGTCGGCACTTTTCCTTCATTGGTTGCTAAATTTTATCGGAGTTTCAGCAGGAATAATCTTTTCAATTATTTACCATGTTCCCTGGATGATCCTCATTTTTACCGGTGCCCCGTTGCTTCTCTGGTACTATTCTGTGAGGCTGAAACACCTGTTCCTGATAGGAAATCTGGCTGTTTCATTGCTTACCGCAACTGTACCCATGCTCGTAATCCTTTTTGAGTATCCTTTATTGGCCCGGAATTATCGTGTCGACACAATGTTTTTTCCGCACGGTTTATTTGCAATCCTGATATGGGTGGGTGCTTTTGCCTTTTTTGCGTTCATGACCAATCTGATCCGTGAAATTATTAAAGATGCTCAGGATATTAAAGGAGACATGGAGCTTAATAGCCGGACATTGCCGATCTCATGCGGTTTAAAGAAAACCAAAGGAGTCATTATCGGGCTGACTGTTTTTACCGTCATGGTTCTGGGATTCTTTTTCCTGACTTACCTTAAAGATTGGATCAGTCTGGGTTACTATCTTTTTGCACTTTTCCTGCCATTTGCCTTCCTTGCCATAAAAACATTGAAATCAGCAGAGGCCAGGGATTTTGATTTCTTAAGTCAGTGGGTTAAACTGATCATGCTTCTGGGCTTGCTTTATGCCCCGGTGGTGCATTGGCTCATCAGGAATTTGTTAAACCGATGAAGAGATTCAGTGATTATCTGAAGGATTACCGCATTTATCTGGCTTCACGGTCTCCGAGAAGGCATTCATTGCTAAGTCAGGCAGGGATTCCATTTGAGGTTTGGTTAAAAGAGGAAGTAGCCGAAGATTATCCGCCGGATCTGAGTCCATCCGAGGTAGCAGTTTTCCTTTCAAGGTTGAAAGCCAATGTGTATCGCAATGAACTTGGTCCGAAGGATATCCTGATAACAGCAGACACTATTGTGGTTCTCGGTTCAGGAATTATGGGAAAGCCTGTTGACCGCGATGATGCGATCAAGATGCTCAGTGAACTGTCGGGAAAGCCCCATGAGGTCATTACTGGTGTTTGTCTGACCTCATCTTTAAAGGAATCTGTTTTTTTAGCAAGCACAGTCGTATGGTTCGACCACCTGGAACGGTTGGAAATAGAGGAATATATCGATGAATTCAATCCCTATGACAAGGCGGGTTCTTATGGAATCCAGGAGTGGATCGGTTACATCGGAATCCACCGGATTGAAGGGTCTTACTTCAATGTGATGGGATTGCCGATTCAGAATTTGTATAAAGAGCTTCAGAGCTTTACAGGATATAAATCAACCTGAAACAAATAGAACCATGAAAAAACTATCGTTTGTATTAATCATCTTTCTCCTTACAGGATCAATAATACGATCTGAGGAGGGAATGTGGATACCGTTGCTCCTTAAGAAATATAAGATTGAGGATATGCAGAGAGCCGGGTTTAAACTGACCGCAGAGGATGTCTATTCGGTCAATCAGGCTTGTTTGAAAGATGCAATTGTGATATTTTGAGGAGGATGTACGGCAGAGTTGATTTCCGGTGAAGGATTGCTCATAACCAATCATCATTGTGGCTATGGGAATATTCAGCGCCATAGTACAGTTGAACACGATTATCTGACGGATGGCTTTTGGGCAATGACCAGGGAAGAGGAGTTACCCAATCCCGGATTAAGCGTCACATTTCTGATTCGTATTGAAGATGTTACGGAATCTTCATTGGCTGGTGTAACCTCTGCGATGAGTTCATCCGAGCGTGAAAAATCAATTCTGGAAAATTTGAAAAAGATCCAGGCTGAAGCTGTTAAAGGATCAGGTTATACGGCCAGTGTGACCCCATTTTTCAGTGGCAACCAGTATTTTCTCTCTGTTTATGAAGCTTATCAGGATGTACGTCTCGTAGGAGCGCCTCCAAGTGCAATCGGAAAATTCGGCGGAGAAACTGATAATTGGATTTGGCCAAGGCATACCGGTGATTTTTCTTTATTCAGAATATATGCAGGGACCGATAATCGTCCGGCTGCCTATTCCCCGGGCAATGTACCGTATAAGCCAAAGAAATTCTTTCCCATCAGTTTGCGTGGCTTTGAAAAGGGCGATTTCACGATGGTTTTTGGATACCCGGGCCGAACTACTGAATATATT
>JAPLDV010000791.1 GCA_026391235.1 Bacteroidia bacterium
TGATGATTATAATTGCATTTATGCTGTCGCATGCAGTACCGCCGGCTACATTGACAAAACAGAGGTTTTTCCCGGGCGACTGCACGAGTTGTGGAATGAGTACTTCCGCCTGGAGCATACTTATGTCTCTGACCCTCATTCTTAAAGTGACCGCGCCAAAACTTTGTGAAGCCAGGCGATCAAGAAATTTCCTTTTTCCTTTTCCGATCAAACCTGGCCCTAGTTTTAACATCAGGGTACTGATTCCGCTGAGAAATTTGTCATCAGTGTCTTTTAATAAAAACCCGGCCATAATGTAAGATCGTTTTGCCAGAAAATTTTTTATGAATCCAGGCATTCTATTAAATCCGTCGGCTCTTTTTTTACCATGCTTAACAATATCTTTAAGCATCATATTCAACTTTTCTTGGTTGATGCTATCTGTAAAAAGAGCATGAGTTATGTCAAGTACAGGCAATTCAATTCCATTGGCTGTAAAGGCATAGGAAAGCCCTTTTAGTTTGTTTCTTTCGCAAATCCTGGTTTCCATGATTCAGAATATTTATTTTAATTGTTGTTTGGTGCTCTCCTCCAAAAGGCATTTTCCCCATCGTTTTGTCAATTTCATTAAAGTTGAATACTATACAATGAACCATTTATGCTCATTTTGGAGTATTTTAGGCCAACCGAAATATTATTCATCTTTATAACGATTTTATTCTCATTTTCGAAAATCTCGGGAGATACATCAAGACCATTTACTACCAGCTTTTCAATTTGCAACGAATTGTTGAACCAGGTAATGCAGGGGTGATTCATGATCCTTAAAGATCCGGCTTCATTGCCGGCCGAAAATATCAATCGGTGATACACGCTGCCATCCTCAAGGATTTCGATTTCAAGAGGCTCAAATATTCTTATGATAAGTGGATTATTGGATGCATTAATTTCGATCCTGTAACCTGGCTTAGCATTGAACTGTTCAATTTCCTGTTTTTTCTTGTCCTGCCATTTATTAAAATCCTTTATGGCTTCAGAGGTGAGGCTTTCGGTCTCGCGGGCCGTGAAGCGTTTGGGTTCAGCCGGCAATTCTCCGATCGTTTTCTTCAAAATATCTTCAAGGTAAAGCGCATCATTGTCTTCGAGAAGGGATTTCCATCCGGGGTTCAGTTTATCGAGGATCATCGCGATCCACCTTCCTTCCACATATCCGAGGTCCCTGATTCCCGCCGGAGCAATCCCATTCGTTATACTCGAAGCATCGAGGGGGTTGGATCCACGGGTAATGCGCTCAATATAATCCGACAAACCCTCGGTTCTCTGAAGTTCCTTTTCGTATTGGGCAAAAAACGGAGCAACCGATTCAAACCGCTTCTTCCGGTAGTCGAGGGCTGTCTGTGACCATCCGGCAATCTCTTCGGGTTTATTGGCAACAATCGCTCTGCGGAAAGCCTCCTTCTCCGATCTTCTAAGGAGCAATGCATCCGTAGTTTCAGCCGGATACAGGAGAAGATATCCATCGTTTTGTTGCCATTTCGGGTGCCTGGTTTT
>JAPLDV010000606.1 GCA_026391235.1 Bacteroidia bacterium
GATATCAACTTCCTTATCCAGAAAATCCTCGCATGAATTTAAAACCAGCAAGAACAAACTCAATGATATCAGGCAGACGATCCTTTTCATTTCGGTTTCTGAATTAAGATTAAAATTTCACGCTTATACCAGTGTTGTAAACTCTCATTACCGGATAACCGGAGACCCCCGCATCAGGGACTTCAGGATCAAGGTTATTTTCACTGATCGAATCAAAACTTAATAGGTTATAGGTGTTCAGAAAGAGCCTGACCCCTTTTACATTGATTTTGGCCATTAAGTTGTCAGGAAGGTTATAACCGATTTCCAGATTAATGATTTTCAAATAGTTGCCACTTCGGGCCCAAAGGGTCGAATTATTGTAGTTATTCTTATTATTCAGAGTCGTCAACCTGGGATAGGTGGCATTATCTTCATTTACCCCTTTTTCCCAGGCCTGGTAAGCAATGTTTGTAACTTTGTTGTTATTCTGCAAAACCCAGACACTGTTATTGGTGAGGAGAACAGTTCTGCCCAGTATGCCGCTGAGGACAAAATGCAGGTCGAAGCCTTTATAATTAACAGCTCCCAGCAATCCGAAATTCCATTGGGGAATCTGATCGCCTATCACAATCTGATCCTGGTAATCGATGATATTGTCGTTGTTCTGATCCTTGAATTTAACATCCCCGGGCTGTACCGCCTGAAATGATTGAAAGGGGCTGTTTGCAATTTCTTCTTCGTTCCTGAAAAATCCTATTGCTTCAAGACCCCAGATCGCCGAGGCAGATTTTCCCTGCCTGTACTGATAATCGGGTAACCCGCTAACTTCCTGCATACTCAGAATTTTATTCCTTGCATACGACACATTTGCCTGAATGGAATAACTCCAGTTTTTTTTCTGGTGATTATGGCTGATCATGGCCTCGAATCCCCGGTTGACAACAGTACCATTATTCTCATAAGGCAGATATTGTCCGATGATTCCAGGAGTAATATTCGTGCTGGTGGTGATGATATTCTTTCTGTTATTATTGAAAAAATCAATCGAAAAATTCAATATATCACTCATTTCCAGGTCAATTCCGATATTGGCATTCAGCGATTCTTCCCATTTGATATTGGGATTGGGGATCCTGCCTTCGTAGGAGCCGTCGGTACTTCCGAAACCGGAACCAAAAATATAACCGCCTCCGCTGTAATATTTCTGCTCATAAGGGAATCTTTCCAGCCCCAGTTTTCCATTTCCCACCTTTCCGAATGATCCTCGTAATTTTAAAAAGGAAATGGTGGCATTTTTCTGAAAAAATGATTCGTTAGAAATTAGCCATGCTCCTGAAACAGAAGGAAAAAATCCAAAGCGATTTCCTTTCCTGAAGTCTTCGGAGCCGTTGTAGGCAAATCCGAATTCTGCAAAGTATTTTTTCCTGAATCCATAGGTGGCCCTTCCGAAAATTCCCTGATTTGCATAGGCCAGGTTATTTCCGTTCTGGAAGTATTTCGACTGCATATATTTAAGATCCGTGGACAGAGAGCTTGCCCCTGAACTTAAGGAATAGGAAAGTCCGCCGAGTGTGGTCAGCATATAAGCGAATCCATCGTCAAATTTTTCAGTATTGATGCTGATATCGCTGTTGTCCCCATATTTAAGGTATTCAGTGGAATCCCCGGCATTAAATTCCTGGTAAACGGCATAGGTTTGACTACGTCCGAGCGAGTAGTAATTGGTTCCATCGAGCCCCATCATAACATTGGCAGAAAGCCCTTTAAGCAGGAAGTCCAGTTTCTGGGTGGCTCCCACATTGCCAAGCATAATCCGCTGGTAGTTATCCCTGTAACCCGTTTTGGAAATCATTCCTAACGGGTTATTCCGGTACACTGATGTTCCGGCAATGGAGCTGTCGCGGTTTGTAACAGGCATTGCATTTGGCGGGAGTTGTGAGAGGGTGGAAAAGATGGATGAGGCACTGGAATTTGGCACATGCCGGTTCTCAACCCTGGTAGCAAGGTCGACCGACACCACGAGTGTTTTTGTTACATCCACATCCACATTTGAACGCAGGTTATATCTTGAATATTTTGGATTGGTGTTATATTGAGGATTTACATCTGAAAACTTGTATAAACCATCCTGGCCTGTAGCTCCCATGAACACAAAGTAGCGGATGGTGGCTGTTCCTCCGCGCAGGGATAACTTATATTGTGATTGCGGAGCGGCGGGCTTTAAAAATTCTCCGTACCAATCCACGTCAGGATATTTGAATGGATCACCGGTTCCATTGTACATGGCGGGATCGAATTTACTGTCTTCGGGCAGCGGCAGCCCGTCGTTCCGGAGGGCCTTGTTATATAACCTTACATACTCTGCAGAGCCAAGATATTCAGGCAGGCTCGACGGAGACTGGAAGCCTGTTTGAGCGATAAAGTTAATTTCAGGTTTCCCGGTGAATCCCCGTTTGGTTTGTACATTGATCACTCCGTTTGCGCCGCGGATCCCATACTGCACTGTTGCTGCGGCATCTTTCAATACGGTAAAGGATTCGATTTCCATGGGATCGAGCTGGGCAAAATTGCGTTCCACATTATCAACAAGGATAAGAGGTGAAAGAAAAGTGTTAAAAGTCCCGATGCCACGGACATATATTGCGGAGTTGTCATAACCCGGCTCATCACCTGTTGTTTTTATCACGGTCAGGCCGGTTGTTCGGCCGACAATAGCGTTTGACAAGTTGGGAACCGGCGTTTTTTCAAGAGTACCTGCCCTGATGAAAGAAACTGCGTGTGTCAGCTCTGATTTGGTCCGCGTACCGTAGGCTACATCGATTATCTCTTCTTTGTCGGCCGGATCGAGGGTAACAAGGATAGTATTTGACCCGGGTAAAATATCCATTTTCACGGCAATATATCCCTGTTTGCTGAAGTATAAGGCTTTACCGGCACTTACAACAATGGAAAACTTTCCTTCCTGGTCGGTAAAAGTCTGTACAAATTCATCCAGCACAGACACATTAACCTCGGGAACAGCTTTCCCGCCGGTGTCATTCACAATGCCTGTAATTGTTTTGCTGTTCTTTTCCTGAGCAGGGAGAGGATTTAATCCCGCAAGCGCAATGATCAGAAGGAAGCAGGATAACTTTATATTGGGTATCATTCGTCGCATAGGTTTATTCTTATACAGTTTTATCAGAATTACCAGCCCGGATTTTGTTGTAATAAGGGATTTTTATTCATTTCAGAGATCGGTATGGGGTATAGGTCCATATAATCGCGATAAACCCTGGTTTCAAAGGGTTTTTTAGTATAGGTCAGCCTTCCCTGCGCATCTTTTGTTATGTACATTTCATACATGTCGCCTCCCAGCCATTCGGCTCCTTTTTTCCACCTGCGGGCATCCCACCAGCGGTGTTCCTCAAAAGAAAGTTCAACAGCCCTTTCAGTCATGATACGCTTCCGCATCTGATCCTGGTTCAGCCCGGCAGGCATATCAATAACCCCTGAACGCGATCTGACCATCCGGAGGGCCGCATAGACCTCGGGAGTGGGCCCTGACGCTTCGTTAAGAGCTTCGGCATAGTTCAGGAACATTTCGGCCAGGCGGAAATAGATCCAGTCATGATAAGCCATCACGGTGGTTCTGGTCTTAACTTCTTCGGGCAGGTATTTGCGCACGTAATACCCCGTGCTGGTGTATTCAGCAAGAATTTTCCTGTGTTTTCCGTTGGTGGAAGGATTGAGGTCGGGGGATACAAATGTTTCAACGGTAACATTCTGCCAAACAGTGCCATTGTATAGAATGATCTTGTAAAATCTTGGATCTCTGTTGGTATAGGGATTTAATGGATCATAACCGGAACCCGGCTCGTCGATGGTCTTACCGTTGCTCATTTCAAAAAGATCGACAAAATTCTGGGTGGGTGCAACCGCACCGGCTCCCTCAAATCCATCGCCTTTTGGTGCCCAGACATTAATCTGTTGGTTATTAAAGTCCACCGTGCCCTGGTGCTTGTAGAAGATCACTTCCATATTCCCGTTGTTGCGCCTGGTAAAGAAAAGCCGCTCATAATCCTTGGCCCCATTGCCTTTTGAGTATAATTCATAGGCCGGGCTTCCGGTTTCATTCTTCAGTTCTATCACTGCTTTTGCTGCATCGGCTGCCAGCTGCCATTTATCCGGATTGGTAATTTCCAGGTTCCAGAGAGGGCTGGCAGCGTAGAGTAACATCCGTGCCTTTAATGCCATTGCGGCACCTTTTGTAGCACGCCCGAGTTCATTATCCGGCCGCGAAACCGGCATCAGGCTTATGGCTTGCTCACAATCAGCCAGGATGTGATCGACACATTCTTTGTATGAATTTCTGGGGTACATCAGGTTATCTCCGGGTATAAGAACCTGGTCGATAATGGGCATGCCACCGTAGCGCTTGATGATTTCGAAGAAATAAAACGCCCTTAAGAAATAAACCTCGCCAACCATGGCATTGCGGGTATTCTGATCGGGGAAGGGTATAACATCCAGTTTCGACAGAAAAATATTTCCTTTACGGATACCGGAATAATAGTTGAACAGCTGGTTGTCGACCTCGTCGTAGCTCCCGAAATTCAGCGTCTGTGTTCCGTGATAGCCCATGTGGAGTCCGATTCATCTGCAGCGGAAGACATGGGTACCGGCTGATAATTTCCCAGGCGGTTAAATCCATCCTGCAAATGGCTGTAAATATCAGCATGAAACCGCTGGGCATTTTCGAAGATGGTGAACACTTTTACCTCATCCAGATTCAATCCCGGAGCGCGGTCAAGAAAATCTTTCTCACAGGACATTACTGATAATGAAGTCAATGCTAAAAATATCCAATTTTTCAATTTCATATTCCGCATTTTTAAAAGTTAAGTTTGATCCCGATGTTGATTGATTTCAGCGGGGGCATATTTCCGCCGCGCTCGTTCCTGTTGTCCGGGTCGATGTAGGGTTCTTTGGCCCACAGGACCAGGTTGACACCTGATATATAGATCCTGAGGGATTCCGACTTGATTTTTTTTAGTATTGATTGTGGGACCGTGTATCCGATTTCAGCATTTTTCAGCCTGAGATATTGCCCCGATCCAAGACTGTAGGTACTGCCGGCTTCGTTGTTCTGATAGGGCCCGTACAACCTGGTGTATTCCTCCGACCCTGAAGTTTCGGGGGTCCAGTAATTCCAGTGTTTGGGGAAAACGTTTTCATTGTTGGAAAAGTGCCACATGATTTCCCAGTTTTTCTCGAATGAAGCCCTGGCAACGCCCTGGAGCAGTGCAGAAAAATCGAAATTCCCAAGATTGAACCCGAGTGTTAAACCGTAAGTTATTTCAGGTACATAAGAATAACCGGTCCGAACCTGGTCGAAACGATTGATAACTCCGTCGTTATTCACATCCATGAACTTCAGATCGCCCGGATAAAGGATATTATTACCGGGTATGCCACCCACCTGGGATAATTGCGGAGGGCTGTTATAGATCTCATCATAACTTTGGAAGATGCCGATGGCGATGTACTTCACCGAAGTGCCGATGGGATAACCCTCCTCCTTCTGATAGTCGAGGGTCATGTAGGCATCATCCTTTTTAATGATTGTATTATGTGCGTAGGAGAAATTTCCGCGGATATAGTACGCCGAGTTTTTTGCAAACGATTTATTGTGACGCAGTTCAAGTTCGAATCCTTCGTTTTTCACGATACCGATATTAGCGGCACTGAAAGTTGCCCCGATGTATGACGGGCTGGTATTAGAGATTGTTGTCAGTATTTTGTCGCGGTACTCATAGAAATAGTCGAAATTCAGTCCGAACAGGCCGTTAAAGAAATCCGATTCAAAGCCGACATTCTGTTTCCTGGCCACCTCCCATTGAACATTCTTGTTTGCAATGGTACCCTGCCGGATTCCCTGGAACCAATTATCGCCGGTACCAAACATAGCTCCGCCGGTTTCCTCATACTGTTGCAGGTAAATAAACCGGTCGGTGCCGATTTTATCGTTACCCACCCAGCCGATGGATCCGCGCAGCTTTAAGTTGCTCACCACCTTTCGGAATGCCGAGTTTCGTAAAAATGGCTCATTGGTCACTATCCATCCAAGGGCAAATGCCGGGAAGAAACCGTATCTTTTTCCGGGAGCAAAGTTCTCGGAGCCATTGAATCCGGCATTTATTTCTGCAAGGTATCGTTTGTTATAGTCGTAGGTAATACGGCCAACAAGTCCTTCAGTGGCAAAAGGGGTTTGCACATCAATGTACTTCAGGTCACGGTTTGCCAGGATGAGGCCGGTAAGGCTGTGATGGTCAAATTCCCTGATGTAGTTTAAACTCAGTTCATAATAGGTTTTGCGGGTATTGTAAACATTTCCCCAGGCGTAATTAATGGGCCGGTTTTCACCAAATTCAGTATAAGAATCAGTTTTCAGATCGTACTGATAAACCGAGAACAGCTGCTCGTAATTGCGATTCATCGAACCGTTATCGTCAAACGCAAGCTGACCCTTTACCGATAACCCCGGTGTGATATTATCGAGCTTATAATT
>JAPLDV010000382.1 GCA_026391235.1 Bacteroidia bacterium
GATACCTTCATTGTTGTAAATGGAAAAAGGTCCGTTCAGATAATTAAAGGAAACGGAAAAGGCTTCTACCGGTTTCACAAATGTGTTGCTGGTGTTTTGGGGAGATCGCGCCTCGGCAATTTCCGCCTCGAAAAGTTTCGCGTAATGCTCCTGAATATTTCTGCAAGTCGCAGATTTCTTTTCCATCGCGTCACATTTATCCAGCGCCGCGAGAATTTGTTTTCCGACTTCACTTCTGGCGAGAGGTTTGATAGAAGAAAGCTGGCTTTCGATAAGTCCTTCCGCCGCCCAGAATTCCATGTCGCGGTAAAGATCGTTCTCCAGCGTGACATTTGTTGAGGAGGCCGCATAGGACGAAACAAATGCCATCTGTGTCAAAAAAAGTGCATACAGGATAATAAGTATTATATTTTTTATATTCAAGTAGAGCGTCGCTCCTTCTTACACATACTTTAGGCCTCTTATCTGAACAGGCAAGAAATATCTTTTTTATTTCATCTCATCACGCATAGCTTTTATGTCAATTATTATGGGGCAATAATTGAATTCTTCATATTCAAGGTATTGTTTTTTTTAATTCGTGAACATTACAGGATTGAAGGGCAATTGTCAATTAATCGCTTAAAGCTGTCCTGCCTCTGAAAAAAGTAAGCCTATTTTTCAAAAGGAATGATAACTCAACACATGCCTTTCCTAGTCGCATCGCCGGCCATTGCTTTTTGATGCAAAATATCCTTTGACAAACAAAAACCACCTTTCTATACTCCCTTTCACAGAAAGCAATTTCTTATCAAATCAAACTTTGCAAATATCCCGGAATCGGGCACAAAGGATTACCCGTGAAATCTCCATTGATAGAAATTCTATCTCCCTTTCCCGTCTCTGCAATCTCAATCAACAGTGTGGAATTTTCCCGGTGCGCGGAACTTGCGCGCCGTCATGGCGTGGAAATGCTTTTTTATTCAAGACTGAAGAAACACTATGTCGGATCGAACGAATGTATCGATGACTACCTGAAACAGAATGAACACTCATACCTGAAAACCGTTGCCAGATCGATAAGACAGGAGGTTGTGGAAAAAGAGATTGTTGCCGCGCTTAGCAAACATCACATCCCCGCCTGTATCATAAAGGGAAATGATATTGCCCGGGTTCTCTATGAAGATCCCAACTGCCGAGGCTCGGCGGACATTGATGTGCTCATTAGAACGTCAGACCTGATTGACGCGGACAATATTCTTTGCAATAAAGGTTTCGTGCGTGAAGATACATTGCCCTTATCGTTCTGGATAGGCCGGTTGCATCATGCGGTGTATAGTAATGCAAAAAACATTTGCCTGCTTGAGTTGCACTGGGATTTCGGTTACCCGTTATATTTTAATCTGACTCCTGATGAAATATGGAATGGGGTTGTCGAAAGCGACACAGAAGGATATTCCCTCACACCGGAAACCATGGTTGTTCTATTGTTTATGCATCATTTCAGGCACGGCTTCAGGGAATTCAAAATACTGGTGGACATCCTCTGGAGCTTCCATAGATATGACAGGATAATCAACTGGCAGGAATTTGCAGTAAAGCTCAAGAAGATAGGGCTTATTAAAACCGCCTTAATCATCCTCGATCAGTTGGATTCCCTATGGCGCCTGAGTGACGGCCGGATTGAATCCTTTAAGATTCTCCAGAAACGGCTTGCATCTTTGCCCATTCATACACCGAAATTTTTACTGTGGTATTTCAAAATTGATATCGAAAAAGAATATAAAACGAGCGGTGCACTAGACATGGAAATGTCCAAACTTGTTCTCGATAAAAAGTCAAAGGTTATGTATTCTTTCGTTAAAATCCTTTTCCCGAGACCTCAAGACATCAGAGGCTTTTATCCTGGCACCAGCAAACTAACACTTCCGTTAAACTATCTACGTTTCATCTGCTGGCGTGTAACGAAATGGACTGTCTTTACGAAATAAAAAATATCACGGGCGTTGCCTACCTTTTAACGGTAATGCTGCGCCTGTATTTCGTAAAGGTGGGCATACTGACCGCCAAGTTGAATCAATTCTTCATGGCTGCCACTCTCCACGATCCGTCCTTCTTCGAGGACGCAGATTAAATCAGCCATCCGGACGGTGGAGAAGCGGTGGCTGATAATCAGGGCGGAACGGCCGTTGAGCAATGTTCGGAAGGCCTGAAAAACCTCATGTTCCACACGGGCGCTCATGGCGCTGGTGGGCTCGTCCAAGATAATTAACTGGGCGTCTCTCAGAAATGCGCGGGCCAGCGCAACCTTCTGCCATTCGCCGATGCTGATTTCCACACCGCCGTCGTACCGGTTTCCTAAGATCGTTTCATATCCATACGGCAGACGGCTGATAATACCATCGGCCCCTGCCTGCCGCGCGGCACATTGAATGCGGTCGTCATCGGGATTCACACTGACGTCCCCGATCCAGATATTTTCCCGGGCTGTGAGCGGGTAATGTATATAATCCTGAAAGATCATAGTAATTTCCCGGCGCAGGGCATGTATGTCAAAATCACGAAGATCTGTA
>JAPLDV010000056.1 GCA_026391235.1 Bacteroidia bacterium
CTTCAGAGTCGGCTCCATGATCAAGTCTTTGGCCAGTGTTAATCCACCGAACAGAAAAATCGCTTCGGGATTGGTATGTGCAACCAGATCGGCCAGTTTGAGTCCGAGCATTTCACCGGTATGTTCGAAGGCCCGTTTGGCAAGAACGTCTCCCCGCTCGGCAGCATCAGCTATATCGAGTGAAGTCATCTCATTGAAACTCAGATTCCTTAATTCGGAATTCAAAATGGAGTCCGACATGATCTTGAAGAGAGTACGCTTCAGTCCTGTTGAAGACACGTACGTTTCGAGGCAGCCCACGCGGCCGCATCCGCACTCGCGATTGGTGCTGCCGGGACGAACTATCGTGTGCCCCACTTCCCCGGCAAACCCGTCCTGTCCGTACAGTAATTTTCCATCGATCACAAGCCCGCTGCCCAACCCGGTTCCAAGAGTGATGACCGCAAAATTCTTCATCCCCTTGGCAGAGCCGTAAATCATTTCCCCAACCGCTGCTGCATTGGCATCATTGGTTACAAGTATAGGCAGATCAATATGTTCTCTCAGCAAATCAGCTAACGGGGTGATACCCTTCCATGGCAGGTCTGCCGGTTCTTCTATGGTGCCTTTATTTATATTTCCCATCGGTGCGCCGATGCCAATTCCGATAATTTCGACAGGTTCCGGCAGTGTTTTCCTTAAAAGCTTTACCTTTTCAGCCAGGGCTGCCACAAATACTTCAGGCTGAGGGAAAATTGAGGTCGACAACCGATCTTCAGCAAGTGAATGGCCTTCCCGGTCAATAAATGCAAAATCGGTGTTGGTTCCGCCGATATCAATACCCAGAGCAACTTTTTTCATCTGAATCAATTTAGGCGTGTAAGTTAATAATTGTTGCTTGATTGATGGTTTCAATTGTGGCATTTCGGTCTACTGCCTACTGCCTGCTATAAAGTAAACTCGTTGCCGATCTTGCGGGCTCTAACCGGCTTGTCGAGATCGATTCCAAGGGTTAACCCGATATCCACCAGCAGGTTCCAGCCGGCGGCGAGTTCCACATAGGACGACATTTTTCCGCCATCGGGGATAATAACCGTCGGGAAGGAAGTCTGGTGCGACGAAATCGCAATCACCTTCAGGCCAACCCCCTTCACCAGACATTCCAGGAATTTTTCCTCTTCGCTGGCATAAGGCTCAACGATGATCACAACTTCATTTTTGTCCATTACTTCCTCGATGCCGTGAACGGCGTAGGTGCCTTCGAGGAAATCAGATTTTTTACGGGTGATTTCATTGGTTTTCAGAGTCAGTTCTTCAACTACCCCGTTATTGCGTCCGGCGAAATAGATCATATCGGCATTAGTTGCTGCCTGAACAATTTCAGGGTCGATTTCCAGCGTCAGCGCCTTTTCAATATGATCAGGCAATTCATCGAACACCGAAAGGCTTTTGTCCAGCATTTGGCGCAGAACGGCATCATAAAAGAGTCCCTGCTCAATAACCGATTTAGTTGCTGCCACAGCATCTTCCTTACCGCAGTTCAGAACATGGGTGGCATGAGCAAGTGCGGCCAGTTTGGTTCCGGTATTTGCAGTTAATCCAAACAATGCATCATGTTTCTCTTCAAGCAATTTCATAAAGAGGCGGATCACCTCTTTGGTCTGGCCGGAATTGGATGCACCAAAAACCGCCAGGTCCGCCAATGCATATTCCATGGCTTGAGTGGATCCTTCGGTAAAGATCGGAATGGTTCCGCCCCATTTCAGATTATCGTACATGGCTCTTTTGGCAGGGAAAATCCGGCTGCTTCCCTCGCCGGTGAGGAACAGGCCTTTCTTGTTCAGTGCTTTATCAGCATATGCAGTTGCCACCGCCGGGTCGAATTTTCTCACTACTTCGGTAGTTTCAAGCATCTCACGTACTAAAGCGTAACTTGAATACTTTGGATTGGTCAGGTTCATAACTTATATTATTATGCGCTTCGCGTTAATTATGCCTCCCTGCGGTCGGCTAAATCTGCTCCCTCCGGTCGCTAATTGTGCGCTTCGCGCTAATTGTGTCCGCTTCGCGAACTAAAGAACGCTCGGGGCTAATATTTAGCGAGGCGCTAGCCGAGCACAATTAGCGACCAGAGGGAGCATAGTTAGCGCGAAGCGCACAATTAGCGAGCGCAGCGAGCATAGTTATTAATTAAATCTTACAAAATCTCTTAACTCTTCCTGTAACTGAGGTTCCCGCTGAAACCCGCCGCCCAGGTGCTGCCAGAAAACTTCGGCATAATCAACACCTACCATGGCGCCGTAATCTTTGTTTCCCTGATAAACGACGCCGAAAAAATCATCCATTTTGTGCATGACCTTCATGAGATCCTTTTGCGATTCATGGTACTGCAGCATTTCCTGCTTGGTAGGCATTACGGAGGTTACATCCACAAAGAAATGAGGTTTTGCAATGGGTGCCCCGATCGGATCAGTCAGTGTAAGAGGGGCGGTGTGATAAAGCAAAGGGGTTATATCCAAAGGTTCTTCCGGCACCGGAACATTCGGCAATGTAGCTACCATGGCAGCAGCTTCCACGACGTTGCAGGTGGTGCGGTGGTCGGTATGGTAATCCATCGGCAGATGGGTCATCACGATACCGGCTTGATATTCCCGTATGATCCGGGTAACATCCAATCTTAAATCCACCGTATCAAAAAGATATCCGTCGCGGCCGCCTAAACAGATGTATTCGGCATCCAGGACGGCAGCAGCTTTGCGGGCCTCCTCGCGGCGAATAGCAATGGTTTTATCCTCGTTTGAACCGATTCCACCCATTCCTCCGGCGGTGAGGGTGACAATAACGATTTTGTACCCGTAATCTTTCAGCAACTTTAACGTACCGGCGCACCAGGCTTCGGTATCATCCGGATGCGCGTGAACAGAAACTACGACATTATTGAATTTTCTCATAAGTACATGATGTAGAGACGCATATTTGCGTCTTAAATGTCTACGATTTAAATTTTACAAATTCAGGCAAATCACCAATAAGCGGGCGAATATAAT
>JAPLDV010000664.1 GCA_026391235.1 Bacteroidia bacterium
ACCGGAAAATGTTATTTATGAAAAACATCAACCGTGTGGGGCAAGTCAAAGAATACAACAGCGCAACTTACCATTATCTTGAACCCATGGGGCCCCAACAATACAAAGGTCCGGTTATCCTGCTCCAGAATGTCTATTCAGCGTCGGGCTCAGAAGCATTTGCCCTCGCCATGCGCGTACTGCCATATGCAACTTCAATTGGAGAGACCACGGAAGGATGCTTTGCAAATTTCTATCCTCACAAACTTATCAACGGATGGACGGTTACCATGCCGTGGAGTTATGCAGTTGATCAGAACGATTTCTGCTGGGAAGGAATCGGAGTCCCCCCCGACTTAAGGAAAATAAACACAAAGGAAGATATTGAGGCGGGCAATGACAAGGTTCTTGAGTTTGCGATGGAAATTCTGAAAGCAGGGGGAAATATCAGAAAAGAGGCTGACGGAAGTCTGAAAGAGATGAAAACTTCCCTGGTTGACCAATTCGTGGTCACTTCTGCAAAAGATGGATTTGTAAGCGCTGTAAATCAGTATAATAAATCAAGAAAAAAGAATTCCGAAGGATTTTACATCAGTATTCAGGAGCTAGCTGTCAATGTGAGGGTGCTTCTTCAGGCTGAAAGAAATGAGGATGCATTTGCCCTTCTGGAACTCGGGCTCAAAGAGTTCCCGAATGATGCAAATACCTTGTATTTTCTGGCAAGGTTATATGAAAACTTTAAAAAACAGCCTGAGTTGGCAAAACCAATCTGGGAAAAGCTCTCAAAGCTCTCAACATCGCTCCCCTGGGAAACTAATTTGGTGGCCGAGGCAAAAAAAAGTCTGGGATCAGGCAATTAAATCATGAATCGTTTACCAGCATTGATTAGGTAGATACTTTTCGAGCTAAAGTGGAAAAAACGGATGTGTTGACCAGCCCCCGCCGATTAAGGTGACCAGTTCAAATGGTGTCTTTTAGATCAATATTTCAATACAGTCTAAAGCCTTATGACTGATGGGATTTGGGTGGTTAATTTGCGGCGGCGGCGGTTGATTAACATTTTCGGCGTGAGCTGGTCAACCCTGTCCGGCGAAGGCTGATATTTTGATCAGCGTGTCCAGTTTATAGCGAAAATAGCGAAACTTATCAAACATGAAAATTCTAAGGATGCATTTTTGAAAATAGAATATCAACCAAAAACCGAGCACCATTCCGGGCACGAATTCTCCATGAAAGGAAAGTAATCCTAAGTAACCCCCGGACAAATATATAAGTAATAACTTTATATTGAGGATTTTACGAGTTAAAAAGCAGGTGTTTCGACCAATTATGAGTCAGATGCTCTGACCAGCTGAGCTATGGGCCCGATCCACGTCCCTTTCGGAACAGGGATTGCAAAGATAAGTTTTTATGGCTAATTTATTCCGTATTGCGCAAAAGCTCCTGCAAAATACAATGGTAAGAATACAGTTTTTTCATTTTTCAGGTCTCCAGCCTGACCGGCATGAAAAACTACAGAATACGGGGGTTGGTAGGTTTGGCGATAGATATGCAAACTTCGGAGTTTCCCTGATGGTCCGTCTTTAACTTCAACCGGATAAATCTTCCCTTCGGACATAAATAAATAATCAATTTCAGCATTGCTGTTTTTGGCATCGCGTGCCCAGTAATAAAGCTGATTATTAGTTGCTGCTGCAAATTCCTGACCCACAAATTGTTCTGCAAGCTGTCCGCGGTAAATTGCCAGTAAGTTTTTATGGGATAATGCTTCATTGTAGTCAATACCCATCACCCTGTTCATTAAACCAATATCGAGAAAAAGGTTCTTGAATTTTTTATCGGAAGCATAGTTCTCAAATGGAATTCCGATATTAGTTAGTGATTTGACTTTTATTGCAATCCGCGCTAACAGTAAACTTTCATACGCTTTCTTAATCGTTGGAATAGTAAAATCAATAGCCAGGCCTGTATATTTTATTTGCCGGCCAACATTGGCCGCGATCGTTGAAAATACGGACTTAAGACAATTTATATCTGTCTTGGGTTTGTATTTATTAAAATCCAGCCGGTAAGTTTCACAGATCTCATCCTGGACTTCCGCTGCCTGCTTAAGCGACTTATTATTCGCATACACTTTTATGCATTCGGGCATTCCACCAACCAACCAATAAATCCGAAGTTGCTCCAAAAGAAATTCATGGGTGGATTCCGAAACCACGGTGATCGGGCTATTGCAAATTCCGGCAGCCTTTTTATAATTCAGGGCCAGCAAAAATTCAGAAAAATTCATGGGATGAACTTCCATGGTTTGAATACGTCCAACCGGGAACGAAATTTCGCTGAATGCGAATTCTAATAGTGAGCCGGCAGCAATAACATGCAAATCAGGCATCTTCTCATAAAAATAGCGAAGTGCCATAATGGCTCTCGGGCAGACTTGTATTTCATTAAAAAATAGCAGGGTTTTTCCGGCTATTATATCAATGCCGGTTCTTAGTTCAAGTTCCGAACATATCTTTTGAGGATTTAATTCGCCGCCAAAAAGTGATACCAATTCAATATTTTCCTCAAAATCAACTTTCAAATAGAATTCGAACTGTTCCTGAGCCAGCTTTTCAACAAGCCAGGATTTACCTACCTGCCTGGCACCGCGCAGTAACAACGGTTTGCGCCTCTCTTTTTTTACCCAGGCAGTCAGGTTTGATAAAACATATCTTTCCATACAAATTTAGATTAACAAGGCAAAAATACTGTAAATAATTTAGAAATCCAAATCATATTGGCATCTTGTATTTTAGTTTTCCAACCCAATCAAGACTTCTGACTTGAAACCCTAATGATTATTTATACGGTGCCCGGTATAGTTCAATCTCTGAAAAAAGTGTTATATCTTTATTGTTTATGAGAAAATTCAATATCTGTTTGAGTCTTTTGATAACCTTTGTTTTAAGTAACAGAGGTTATACCCAGGATTGGACCCGCTATGTGCGCACCTCCGGACATGGGGTTGAAATGAACCGGATTCATGCGGTCATGGACGATGCCCGACAAACGCATCTGTTCGGTATTGAAGTGGACAATGATATCACCGGAAGGTACAGCAGTTTCCTTTTTCCGGAACCGAAACTCCGGGCCCTGAAAGCCATGGCCGACAGTGCGCATGCTGCCGGTAACTTTGCTTTTGTATATACTGCAGGTTTGGAGTGCATCACCGACAGTGTGCTGCCGGAATCCAGATCCTTTTTTCGCGATCATCCCGACTGGTTGCAGCGGAACATAAAGGGAGATCCGGCCGTATTTGGCAGCGGTGCCGCCTTTTGGATCAGCAAGAACTCGGAGGATGTCTGGATTTCACCTTTTGCCCCGGAATGGCGGAAACTTTATATGGAACGCATCCGGCAAATTACTGCCACTGGGATTGATGGGGTTTACATCGATATCCCGTACTGGATGACCCATTTTGAGAATTGGGAAGATACCTGGGCAAGTTTTGATTCTTACACGGTTGCAGAATTCAAGAAAAGAACAGGAATCAACGCTTTGACAGATTTTAAGCCCGGCGACTGGAATGATCCGGAATTTATCGCGTGGGTTGATTTCAGGATCAGCAGCCTGACCGGGTTCATGGCGGAAATCGATGCGAATGTAAAATCGGTTAATCCCGGGTGTAAAACCATAGCCGAAATATATCCGGGAATCGGGGAAGAAGTTGCCAGGGTTGGGGCGGATGTATATGAAATGTATCCGGTGGTTGATGTAATCGCCCACGAGTTTAATGTAGGCGAAAACAGTGCCTTGCGGGAGCCTGTGGACTGGATGGAATATATGATCGGGATGTACACTTTCAGGGCTTTTGCTGAAGGAAAACCCTCCTGGATGCTGAGTTATAGCTGGGATGGGCAGGACAGCATCCTACCTGCCGATGCCATTGAAAACCTGGCGATGAGCCAGGTAATGGCCGGAACCAATTGCTGGGATGCCCGCCGGTTTGTGATGTCGGGTTCCAATGACTATGTGGCCAGGACGCGGGTTTACAAATGGATCGCGGAGAATGAAAAGCTGATTTATTCCCCAAGAAAAACTATGGCTCCGGTCGGGATCTATTTTTCACCCAAAACGAGGAATTATTTCCCGGGGGAATGGATCGAGGCCTACCTGGGCCTTTTTAACCTGCTGTTACAGCAACATATTGAATTCGAAATCATTACCCCACGAACCTTAAGTGCCGCAAAGAGTAGTATATTGATACTGCCGGATGTAAAATGCTTGAGCGATAAAGAGTACTCCCAACTGGAATTATATTTAAAAAACGGAAATTCATTGATTTCAACAGGAGAAACAGGTTTTTTAAATGATAAACGGGAAAGATCCGTCAACCAGACCCGGATGCAGGACCTATCCCGGGCCTATCCGAAAGCCATCCTGATTGCCGGAAATCCGACAAGGGCCTATTATCATTTTTTGAAGAATAACTATAATAAGTCAGTTTATCAAGGTGCTAGCCCTATAGGCAGAAGCAACGAAATAAACCAGCTGCTCAACCTGATTCTTACCAACAAAGGATATTCCCCTGCAGTGGAAATTGAAAATACAGCTGTGGGTATTGCCCAGATTGCTTCAGTGAATAATAAGCCAACCGTTTTCCTGTCAAACTTTGCCGGATTAAAAGGCGGTGCAAATGCCAAACCTTTCCCTGACCATGATATTTGTATCACTTTTAATCATGCGGAGCGGAATGCACAGGTGTTATTTATTCCTTTTCTGGGCCAACCTCAGAAGGTGATCGGAAAATGGGAAAACGGAAAACTCAAGGTAACATTACCGGTAATTTACAGGGGAGCAATCGTTCAGCTTCAGTAAACGGCCTGGTAGCAGAACCCTTCAAAAACAACTGGTCCATTTAATAAGAAACGAAAACAGGGTGGCACCCTGGCACCACATGAATCGTATTTGCATTCCCGGATTACAAACCCGTTTATCCGATTGTATTGGCCGTTGGTCGACCGGTGAAGGGCAACCCGGGGAGCGTTGGCCGTAAAAAACTGACCACTTGTCAAATAGTTGATAATCGCCTGCCGGATTGGTTACTAAATGGTTTATTTTCATACTCTTATCGATAGGATGTTCAGTTTTAATTGGGAATGCAGGATTTTTAAACGTAAACATGAAAACCAGGATTGTTGTATTGGCATTGTTGATTGCCGGAGCTTTGGGCTCCTGCAGAAGCGACAAGAAGGATGCGTTGACGGCTTTGGATATAGCAAAAGGGAAAATTCAAAATTCGATTGATACGTTGAATCGGGTGTTGGTTTCAGCTGCCGAGTCGCTGGCCGGAGTGGCTGCCGATCCGGAGGCTATCCGGGCCAGGTTGAAGCAGGTTCGTTCTGGTTCGTTGCTGACCAAAGAGGTGGCGTTCATCACTCCCGAGGGCAACGAGCAGATCATCGAGCCGGGGTCTTTACGGGAATACGAAGGAACCAGCCTGAACCAGGAGTCTTATGTGAAGGAGGCCATGCAGTTGAAGCAGCCGGTATTCTCCGGATTATTTAAAGCGCCGGAGGGATTTCAGGCTGTCGGGGATGTGCACCCTGTGGTCAGCGGTTCGACAGTACTGGGTGCCATTGAATCGGCGTTTACCCCCTACGACCTGATCCACGGCATCCGGATCACCCTGGTCACCGCACCCGAAGAGATCTGGGTCATGGATCAGGATGGTACCGTGATTTACCAGCAGGATTCCGGAACGTTCGGGAAGAATGTCATCAAGGATGATTCATTCTCGAAATTCAAAAATTTTCAAACGGCCTGCAAAACAATTGCCGTGGCCGAATCGGGGGAGGTGAACTATTCCTATTACGCAACCGGAACCACCAATCCGGTAGACAAGATGGCCTACTGGACGACCATCAAAATGCATGAGAAGTCCTGGAAAATCATTTACGCGCTGGAGAAGTAGGCAGTGGTCCGATCAGGAACACAACATGAAAACAACGCCCGCCAGTTACACGACTGACCCATGCCTTCCGGATACATTGGCATCCCGGAAACAAATGATAGTTCACGGGCATGGATTCCTATCGGTATCTGCACCGTTTGTGGATCCCTGGTTTTCATGAATTGGGTACCCCGCTTGCATAGCTAAGAAACTATTCTTAGCCATTTTTTTCTCTTTGATAAGGCGGTTATGGTTTAATGAAGGATACTTTGTATAAACAGGAACGAGTGGTATATTTTGTTATCCAGCTATTTTTTGCGATAGAATATTTCAAAATGGAACCGCCTTTTGGCCAATACGCCCCTTGCCCGGCAGCCAAGGCCAGTTGACCATGCCACGCATCAATTCCCATGATAAAATCGCCAGTCCTGTCAGTTTGCTGTAGGTTCCAGTTAGTTCCTCCATCTGTTGTCAGGTACATTTTCCCCAGATCCATTGCAGCCCACCAGGTTTTGGCATCCTGCATGATGAGGTGATTGATATCGGCTCCACCTACACCTCCGCTGGCAGGAATTGAATCGTTTTTCCAGATCGATCCACCATCAAGGCTAACCATGTAGTGCGACTTCTCGCCATAAATAACTATGGTATTCACTGAAGCAGCTGCACCGATCCATTCGTTCCTGTTGTAATTATCCTGAGGTACCACACTATCCCATATGCTTCCACCATCCAGCGTATAGCCAATAAAACCTACCGGTGGGGTATGTACTCCACCTACAACATACACTTTATTGGGCGTGACAGCACAGATTCCCTGCATCAACCCTGACTGGAAAAAAGTGGTATCAAACAAAGTCCAGTTCTGACCATTGTTGGCAGACTTGTAAACCGCTCCACCGGAACCACTAATCCAGATATTGGTTTTATTCACAATGCAAATGGAAGAAAGTCGGGAGTGGCTTTTTGTCACAGGTACCTGCACCCGAGACCATATCATGCCCCCATCGATGGTTTTTAAAATGACGTTATCTCCACAGGCTGCCCACACATTGTCTTTATCCACTGCCCAGATATCGTACACATCGATGCCCTGTAATGCTGAACTTCCCTGACCCTGCCGTACCCATGTCTCACCACGGTCGTCGGAATAGAGGATCATGCCATAACCCGTGCTATCCTGCTCACCCACTGCCCATGCATATTTACTTTCATCCGGAAGGTTATCATCCGGATTTTTACTGCAACTAACGATCATGATAAGCAGTATCATGAGCACCGAAGAACAAAATCCACGTAGTTTCATCTTTGTTGATATTTGGTTTATATCGGGATTATTTTTTCAAAATCATTTTCCTGGTTTCTGAATAGTCTCCTGTATAAATTGTATAAAAATAGATGCCATCAGGTAACGAAGAACCATTAAATGTTAACTCATGCATTCCGGGTGGCTGAGTTTCGTATTTACGTGTTTGGACCTCATGGCCAAGGATGTCGTGTACAACAAGCTTTACGTTGCTCACTTTAGTTATGGTAAATTTTATAGTTGTCTGATAATTAAAGGGGTTCGGATAATTTTGATTTAACAAAAATCCCGGTTGTACTTCCTCGCTTAAATTATTAATTAGTATTGATGTACCACCCGACTCAAGATAACGCTGATAAAATTCCTGGTAGTAGAGATTATTCACCCTTGCATCAAATATGGTGAGTGAATTTTCGTCATTCCCAATATCAGCAGGAGTTTCCCAATTGAACGAACCGGTAGAAGTAATTTTATTCCCTCCCGGTGAATTAGCATCGATAATTAAGTATTTATGGTGGATTAATCCCATAACTGTATCGAGAAATACATCGGCCGGAGGATTCCAGGTATTTGTAACGGGTAAGCCCTTCATTCGCGGATAAGCTGAATTGGCAAGTTGCGAATTCGTTGAATCGAATACGCCCCTGATTTGTATCCCGTTAGTAAATACTGAATGAAGCGCATCCTCCATGGCTGGCAACTCGAGCTTCAGCATACTAAAGAACAAACTATAGGTAGTCCTGGTTTGTATCAGATTGGTCAGGAAAGCCGAAACGCTGTCGGATGGAGAAAAATAAACTTCCATCCTTTTTCCTCCAACATTAAGAATATGCGGAACATTATCCGTTTTTTGCGTCCCAAATCTTGCTCTCGCAGGATCGGGCAGGTCGGTATGCGAACCCCACATTTCTTCGAACTCCCTGGTATACACAGCACATAGCGATTCATCCTGTATGACGATAATATTGTTTTTATCCGAATGAAACTGCGGATGCGACACATTCGTAGAGCCGGTCCACAAATATTTATCTTCGGGATTGGCATTGTACCGGTAATCAAAAATCAGGAATTTATTATGCATCGAAAAGGTAGTATCAAAATCCCGTTTCAGCACTGGAATCCCATGTACACGCAACGAATCTGCCAAAGGTGCATTGGCAGTATAATTGTAAATAAACCTGATTTTTACCCCGCGGTTTTTTGCATTGATCAGTGCATCGTAAATGGACGTGTAATATGAGAATCCCCATAAAGTGACGTCGATACTGTGTTGGGCCTTGTTTATCTGATTGATGAACAGGTTAGCAAAATTCTGGCTGCCTTTGGCATTTTCACCGGTACCGACCGAAGTGTTGACAGTATGGTTAAAATAAACTTCAACATTTCCCGTGGATAACGACTTCGTAACAAAGTACGCTGAATCCCGGGCCATCCCGCCGGTGTTTTGAGAGGTAACCTGGTATTTGTAAATAGTTGCCGGTTGAAGGTTGTTGATGGGTACAGCGTGACTTGTAGCTTGGGCAGACAGGTAGATTGAATCGGTAAAAATGGTAAGTTGGTCATTTGATTCCGAAGCCATCCACATGAGTTTTGAATCGGCAGGGACATCTGTTTGCCATAATAATACCACTCCCGTTGGTGTAATACTATCGTAAGTTAAATTTGAAATTACAGGTCCATTCGTGAAAGAAGGAGAAACCCCCGGTTGATGTGTTTCGCCGGAGGCATAAATACCAAGGATAACAAGTGCACATGCTGTTTCAATGACCTGAAGATTCATCTTGATATACTATTACATTACTATTTTTATTCCGACATTTATACCTGCACTGCCAAAAGGAAAGCTTTCTTTTAGTTCTATTCTTGGTG
>JAPLDV010000787.1 GCA_026391235.1 Bacteroidia bacterium
AAATTCTCAATACAATATTTACGGGATCGATGTTATATTACCAGGGGAGGTGTCAGTCTTCTGGGTATCAGCGACGCTGCTGAGTCGATCGGTTTTAAAACCTTAGGAGCAAAACTCACCTGGGACCAATTATCCCGGGAAGCTCCCATTCCCTGCATTGTACATTGGAATCAAAACCATTTTGTTGTGTTGGTAAAAGCAGGGAAACGGCGTGTATTGGTTGCCGATCCTGCATTGGGTATGATCAGGTACTCGGTGAAAGATTTTAAGAAGAGCTGGATTTCTGCTACCAACGAAGGCCAGGAAATTGGCCTTTGCTTATTGCTCGAACCGACTCCTGAGTTTTTCCATATGGACGGTGACATTCACAAAAGAAATACGTTCAAGTTTCTCTTTTCCTATTTCCGGCCTCACCGGCGGTTCTATCTTCAATTAGTTCTGGGAATGCTGGTTGGATCGGTAATCCTGCTAATACCTCCCTTTCTAACGCAGGCAGTAGTTGATATAGGCATCAATAACCAGGATATCGGATTTATTTACCTGGTATTAATCGCTCAGCTTGTTTTGATAGCTGGCCGTACCAGTATAGAGTTTATTCGCTCCTGGATTCTCCTGCACATGAGTACCAGGATAAACATTTCTCTGATTTCTGATTATCTCATAAAACTGATGCGTTTGCCAGCAAGGTGAAACGGTGGGAATGGGAATCCATCCAGGCAAAAATTTTCAGAATCCGGGTAAAAAGCCTGGCTCTAATGCAATACCAACAGGTTGGTTCAGTGGTTATCCACGAATCCAAGAATGTGATAATTGCCTTTCTTGCGGCCAAAGCAGTTATCGATGGGCAAATGACGCTTGGTGTTATGTTTGCGGTTCAATTCATCATTGGTCAAATGAATGGACCGATTGAACAACTTGTAGGCTTTTTTTATTCCTCTCAGGATGCTAAGATCAGTCTTGAACGATTATCAGAGGTTCATGATTATCCTGCAGAAAGCAGCGGGAAAGATAATCTGATCAATGAATTACCTGAGAGACTGGCCTACTCAATTGATAATCTTGTTTTTCAATATGAGGGCCCAAATTCCCCCAAAGTTATTAATGATATCAGTATCTGGATTCCCGATAAAAAAACCACTGCGATTGTTGGAGTCAGCGGTAGTGGTAAAACAACTCTGATTAAGCTTTTGCTTGGTTTTTATCCTCCGGTAACCGGCGAAATCAGGCTTGGAGAGGCTGCCCTGGCAATGATTGACAGCCGGTTGTACCGGAGTCAATGCGGTGTAGTTATGCAGGATGGATATCTGTTCTCCGACACCATTGCCAGGAATATTGCCCTGGGGGATGAAAATATTGACACTCGCAAACTTGCAGAAGCTGCGCAGATGGCGAATGTAACCGAGTTTATCAGAAGTTTTCCACTGGGTTTTAACACCCGGATAGGTGCCGAAGGCCATGGTTTGAGCCAGGGTCAGAAGCAGCGGATATTAATTGCCAGAGCCATTTACAAAGATCCCCGGATACTCTTCTTTGATGAAGCAACCAACTCACTGGATGCTAATAATGAGAAATTTATTCTTGAGAATCTTAACAAATTTTTCAAGGGAAGAACGGTTATTGTTGTTGCCCATCGATTAAGTACTGTTAAAAATGCTGACCAGATAATCGTTTTAGATAAAGGTAGAGTTATTGAACAAGGAACTCATGATCAATTGATTAATCTTGGGAGTGCTTATTATAATCTGGTTCGGAACCAATTGGAATTAGGACCATGAAAACTGGTGATCCAAATATAGAATTGCGTCAGGAAGAGATTCAGGAGATTCTTGGGGTAGTTCCACCATGGGTTATCAGATGGGGCTCATTAGCTCTGGCCATAGTTTTTATTGGCCTGATTGTTGGAACCATCTGGTTTAAATATCCTGATCGGATAGTCAGTCAGTTAACTCTTACCACCCTGAACCCGCCTGTTGTGATGAATGCACGACAAAATGGGAGGATTGAGCTGTTAACCATCGGTGACACGAGCACAGTCAGGAAAGGGCAATTGCTTGCTGTTCTGGAGAGTTCAGCCCGGATCACAGACATCCTGGAGGTTGATAGTTTAATGGTGAATTACCATGATCTGTTAGCTAATCCTGATTCAATCGGGCTTATGGTTTTCCCCCAGAAAGATTATCAGTTTGGTGAGTGGCAAACATCTTTAGCCGCATTCAGCAAGGCACGGAAAGACCTGAATGATTTCAATATACAGGGTTCGAATCAGGCAAGGATTCAGTCATTAAGGAAACAACAGAAGGACTACAAATTATTATACGATCGCCAATACAGGCAGCGGCAGATCAAATCGGAAGAGATGGATTTACAGGAGAAGCAGTATCAGCGGCTGGTTGCCTTGCGCGATTCGAATGCAATATCTTTGAAAGAATTTGAATCGGGCAGTTCAATTTACCTGAAAGCTAAATATGATCTCGAATCAACCAGAAGCACTTTGTCGCAGACACAAATTCAAATAGATCAACTGGATCACGAGATTATCGGTATAGATAAGGATTACCTTGAGGTCAGAGATCAGAAATCGAATTTATTAACTCAATCTTTTGATCAGTTGGCAGGTACCGTATCCAATTGGAAACTAAACTATGCATTTATTGCTCCTATTGACGGTACTGTTACTTTTACCAGGGTTTGGAGCCAAAACCAATATGTTAAACAGGGAGACAGGGTACTTACCATTATTTCCGGTGAGCCGGGTCCGGTTCTTGGGAAAGTGTTATTACCATTACGTGGAGCAGGTAAGGTAAAGGCAGGTCAGAAAGTTATCGTGAGGATTGATAAATATCCCTATATGGAATATGGTTCATTACAAGGTGTAGTCGAAAGTATTTCAATGGTTTCCGATCAGGAATTTTACAGTGTTGAAATCAGTTTTCCTGATAGAATGACAACCACTTATAAAAAGGAACTGGTCTTTAGTCAGGGTATGTCGGGTCAGGCTGAAATCATTACTGAGGAATTTAGTTTGCTGGTAAGGATAGTGAATCCCCTTCGAAGCATCCTGAAACGAAATTCGGTATTAAAGACCTGATTTTTATTATTTTGAACGCTTCCATCGGAAGTAATAATCTTCCATGGTTTCATTTACCCTCACTGTATCAATCCGGATTTCGGTAAGCATCGAACCATTTCTGGTTTGGATAAAATAGGGCAGAGTCATCCCTCCCACTTTCCTGAAATCTCCAAAAACCGATTCTGCCACATAGGGCATCCCATTTATCAGCAGGCCTACATCTGACTTGATAACCAGATATGTAATGACATCCAGGTAGAAATTCATTACCTCACCCGCAGGTTTTTTTATCTGGATCTTGAATGCATTCAGGGAGCCGACTTTTACCTTTCCGGCTAACTGAATCGAGTAGCCCTTCTGACGGAAAGAGTGCAGGATTCCATCGAAATCTGACGATTCCCTGATTTGAGCCAGTTCGGGTCCTTCGAGTTGCAAGGTGTCAGTACCTCCAAAGGGATTGAATGTCCAACCAAACATACCGTCATACGCTTGGGTAATCCTACCTTCCTCAAGATGCACATCAAAACGATATTTATTAGGTCTTTTCTGAATGATACTGATTGGCAGGGTATTGCCCATCTGGGTAATTTTACCGATTGAGGTCAGGGTTTTGATCTTTTGCCGGGAGTTGAGCCCGCTGGCCAGTTCGTGCCTGGCAAGTATATCATTAACTGTTTGTCCGGTGCCCGAATGACAAGTACTCACGAAAAAAACAAATATCAGAAGCCTATTCAGTTTCATGAAA
>JAPLDV010000904.1 GCA_026391235.1 Bacteroidia bacterium
ATCCTGCATAAATATGGTGTCCTTTAAAATCAATTTTGTTACTTTGCGTAAGCATAAGTCTGGTTTTTAATTGTTTATAGAATCGTACCTAAAACTAATAAATTCCAGGCTTATGCTTTCTATACAAACATAGGGCCTACACTGCCTGTTGCCCACTGCCTACTGCCTACTGCCTACTTTTTCGTTGAGCTTATTATGTTGATTTCGGCCAGTTCGCGGCCAACCTGCCGGATTCCGTTCAGTATCCGTTCGAGCTGTGCAGGCGAGGGTTTCTTGTGACCGCTGATATATTGGGCCAGGAGGCTTTGGTTCATCTTGATGCGCTTGCAGAGAGCAGATGCATTAATGACATTGTAGAACTCGAAGAACTGGGGCAGGTCGAGGGTGATTTTAATATCTTCAGGACTGATGATCCGGCCCTGGTCTTCAAAATGCAAATTTATAGCTTCCAGGATGTTGGATCTTAATTCCTCCATATTGGCCCCTACAGTGTAAACCATAAAATCTGTGGCATATGCCGAATACCCCGTATTGGTGACCTCGACGATAAATTCAATTCTCTTCATTTGGACTTTGTTTCATTTTTGTTGCTTGCTTGAGAATCTTTCTCTGAAGACCCTTACCCACCTCCCGTGCGCCATGCATAGGTACAGTTATCTGTTCGTTGTGTTCTTTGTGCCTTAATATCAGGTGACTGCCTGTTTGCCGTACAATATACCATCCCATCGACAATAAAAACCGGACAAATTCTCTGCTCTTCATCGCAAAAGTAATAATTTTATTACCCACAATATCCATTATCCATATAATAGATGCAGAAATTTTACCCGGATGGAGAAAATACCCTGAAACTTTGCTTTTCTTTGCCGCTTAATTTCAAAAACAGATCCCGTGAAAATCGAGAACAACCGTGCCGTTCAGATACATTACACCCTGAAAGATGATCAGGGTGAAGTTCTTGACAGTTCAACCGGTCATGATCCGCTGCCGTATATACATGGCGTTGGAGCCTTGATTCCAGGCCTGGAAAAAGAGCTGCTGGGCAAGCAGGCCGGTGAAAAGTTCACCGTTATAATTGCTCCGGCGGATGGATATGGGGATTTTAATGAAGATCGTGTATTCCAGGTACCTGCCGGGGAGTTTGAAGGAGACGATGAGCTGGTGGTAGGTATGCAGGTGCAGATTGATATCGAGGACGGGACCGCTGTTGCTACAGTAACGGAAATCGATGGCGATGAAGTCACCCTCGATTTGAATCATCCGCTTGCCGGCGTGAGTTTACACTTTGATGTTGAGGTGATTGAGGTTCGCGAAGCATCAAAACAGGAACTCGATCACGGGCATGTGCATATGCCGGGGGGGCACCATTAGAAATGACGCGATGCACGACGCGTGAAGCATGACTCTGAAAACGGTTGCCGAGGATTGGATTTTATCACCTTCCCTTTATAATGAACAGTCGTTTTGGTGAAGGTACTTTAGAAACTCGGTACGCTTCATCCAAGAACAAGTTGGCGGGCGACATATCTCTCACCATGATAACGATTGATCGTTTCTTACAGGCGAAGTTCCAAAACAAGAGATAAAGCATCTTTAAGGTATATCACTAACTCTTCAATGGTTTTACCTTGTGACATTGCTTCGGGAACTTCTTCAATTTGCCCAAAAAAACACCCATCTTCCGTTTCCTTAATCAGGGCGTTAAAACAAGTATTCGCTTTCATTTTTTTTGTTACGTAAAAAGCAAGACTACGAAAAAACTCATCAATAGAATAGAGGGTGCACCGGGATGACAAAACATGGTCCTCGTTAACATCAAAAGGTCCCCCTTCGCGGGGATGACAAGTGCTTCCGGGTCACTGGTCACTTGTCACCAGTTTGAGACCCTGAACATTTTCCTGCAAAGGTTGCCGTATGGATTATACAGGTAAACAATCAATACATCTGCATCGGTATTTACATAAAGCTTGTGCAACATTTCTCCCTGCAACTTCTGCTGTAATATTTTTCGACCCAGGACATCGCAAACCGTTACTTCTGTTTCCTGACTGATCATGGCCAGATCAATAACGACATTTGTGCCATCTGAATAGATCCGGGCCGGCAGCACATTTGTAGAAGGATTTTTATCAGGTCCGAAGTGAATCACAAAACGATCGGGATCGTCTGATTTTGAGGCTTTGAAAGTATAGGAACCGTTAAGTTTCATGTTTTGCTGCAGATTGGTTTGTCGATCCTCGAGCATGACTGTTTCGAAGTTATCGTAATCGAAGTTGCAGGTAAGCGTATAGTCTCCGGTCCTTCCGGGTTTAAACATCACCGGAACCCGCTTATTTTCTACTGTATCGGTAAGATACCTG
>JAPLDV010000688.1 GCA_026391235.1 Bacteroidia bacterium
AATTCTATTGCCTTTGACACAGGATCATTCTTCATCTCAAACTCAGGAAGATAGTGTTTGGATTCACACGTGAGTTCGTCAATTCTTTTATCTGTTTTTGACATGTGTTTATTCATTTCGATACTGTTGCGACATAGGTTAAGCTGTTTGCTTATTCTTTAAACTTTTAACCTTGTCCCTTTTGTTAGTTTTCATCGTTTTGTGTGCAAAAATATTCAATAGTCTTCTGCGCACAGGTTGTACAGTATCCCAGTTTGTGGAACATGGTATTGATCATGCGGTCATACAATTTCTGGTTCTCTTCGTTTGTACGGTTGGCAAGGGCTCCAATGAGACTCCCCGCTCCCGCAATGTCGGATTTCAGTCTGACGTCCGTGACGGCCTTGACGAGTTCCAGGTTGTCCATGAAATCGTAATCTTTATCGACCGACATTTTTTGCCCATATATCTTACTTATGGATGATCTAAACGATTCGCGCTGTTCTTTGGTCTTCAGCCCCAGTCTTTCTTCCACGCTCTGGATATACCTTTCATCGATTTTCAGCGCTTTGAGCTCCCCGGTTTGCGGATTTCTATATTTCCACATCTTGTCGGGACCCAGATTTTCCGCGCCAATCCCGATGATCATATTCACATAGTTCATCACATCCTTGCGAATGGCGTGCGGCTCATCCATGTAAGCGTTGAACATCTCCGTTGTAATCCTCTCGCGGTACAGTCCTTTCGCAATCTTCAGATCATCCAGATATTTCACCCGGTCATTTGCTTCGGTAACATAATCAAGAACTATGCGGTCAAGAGACTTAAAGATATCATAGGCAAACATGCACTGGCCTTCATTGGTCTCCGAGGTTTCCATGAGCAACTGAATCGCCCTGCCCATATTCCTCTGCCCCAGACCTTTTTGCCCGAACCTTTTGGTAATATCCGGCTCATGATTGAGCGTATCGATCACCTCTGCCAGTGTTTTGATGCTCTTCTCCCCCGCGACTTCCCCGGCGGCAAGCTTCATGGTTTCAATGGGAGTCAACTTCTCCGATTTGGGAAGCCTGGAGAGGACAGCGGCCACCGATGCGGCATAGTTCAGATTGGGGTCCTGGTGGAGCCGCTCCTTGGTCAGGGTGGTTTTTACTTCACTTCCGATGGCATACGCCGTTAATTGCTCCTGCAGCTTGTAATCGGTATTATGCGCTACGTAACAGGTCCTGCACCTGTCCACAATGGGGGCTTCTTCCTTTTCCGCGAGGAATCTGTTGAACTCCGAATTATTGCTGGTGGCGATAATCAGTGTGTCGATAGGCCACCTGAATCCGTCGATCTCGATATTCCGATTCTGGATGACCCCGAGATAGACCTGGACAAGGTCCTTTTTATTTTTGAAAATTTCATCACTGAAATGAATTCCGCCCCCCGCAACCCGCGCGAGCGCCCCTCTCCTCAGATCAAAGCGATACGGATTATTGGCATCCGTGATATGAAGCAGACGCTGGATGGACTCTTCACCCAGGAGATCTACGGCCGATGAGGTGATCTTGTCTTTTGCCGAATATTTCCCGGTGACCGTGCCGAGACTTTCACTGAGAGGAACTGGCGCAATCTCAAAAAAATACATCATTTCGTGCAGGTTGCTGTTGGTAAAATTCCTAATGTCATTCAGTATGTAGTCACTGCAGGCGCCTAAAGGCCGGTAATTTTCGTACAGCTTTTCAATTTGTTTATCGGAGAATTTTCCGCATTTCGACAGGTATTCTCTGTTTTTGTCCCGGGAGTCGAAAAAATTCATGGCTAAAATCATCGGGTCTTCAAAGGTCTGCGATTGCACTGTGCTGATCTTGCCGTAAGCTCCTAACTTATCAAGATTTTTTAAGTTAAAGGTATATCTGCGGTTCTTCTCCTCGGCCAGAAAATTTCTGTAAAGAGTGCAGAGAAAATCGACAAAGAATGTTTTTCCGTTTCCCGGTTCACCGACGAGAACATACGCCATTTCCCTGGATGATCCCCCTTCGGCGGCATCTTTCACAAACGAGACAAAGCTGTTGATTTCTTCATACATGCCGATTACATGCTTCTGTCCTGTCCGGAATGGCTTGAAATCAAAGGTGCTCTTTCCGTTTACGACCACTTTTTCGATGGCCTTACTATCTTCAAGGATCATCCTGGCCACAGATTGGTATGCGTTTTCGAAACGCCTCTTTCCATCCTTCACCTGTTTGAGATGGTGTTCCAATGTATTTGTATTATTTGCTTCCATTTTTCCTCCCCCCGGAATATTCTGGGTTTATGTCATTGAGAAAGTGCTGTACCACTTTCGAGATTAAAAAAGCCACGACCGGACAGCCATGGCTCACTAAGAAATTACTATGAATAACCTGCCTTGAGCGGGCCGTCCTTATTATATATCCTTAACGCTATCTTATACCTTATGGTGCTCAAATTCAACTCGTACGTGAAAGTCTGAATCACAGTGTAAGTGTTAACTAGCCTTGCCGCGTTCTGTCTGCTGTTAAGTTTAACATGTATCAATGCAATTACTGCGCCATGACAGATCCATTTGTGTCGTTTTCCCCTATCAGACACATGTGCATAATTCAAACATTCGGAACTATGCTTTTTTTTAAAATACCGCTCCTGATATGGGCTAATTCGAATAATGGTTAATAGTCACTTGTATTCAAAAATTGTCAGACATATGTCAAATATTTTACGTTCATATGTAATTGTTTGCGGCGATGTAAAAATCCCCAAAGCAAATGCAGCATTTGATTGATAATTGAATTGATTGATATTGAAATTGATAAGAATTTGCTTTTTTCTAAGGGAAGTATACGTGAAGTGTTTCTTGTATGGCAAGACAATTTTCTTACAAAATATTGTGTTTACCGCTATTCGATTTCCGCCGTTAGGGTTACAGGATTTTTTTGAGTATCGCACCTTTCCCATCATCCTGTTTTTCCTTTCATGATTATGCCAGGCGTCCCATGGGTAGTCTGGGTCGCCATAGAAGGCATTGTCAGGCAAAACGATGTGATAATAATTATCCGCACAGCATATTCAAGGGGCGGCATCACCACAATGGCTCTTTACCACTGCAGCTAAAAGTGGTTTGAAGCCTGCTCCGAGGGGCCTTCCCTCATCTTCCATGCACGTTCGTGGCGCGCTTACGTATAGCAGGAAGAAGCCGATTGATATGCTACATACGCATCATCATCACCGCCATGTAGAAAATATGAAGAATTCGAGACAAGTGTTTAGGGTTTATCATTTACTTAGAATTTTTTATAAAATTCCGGATACAATTTTTTCATACACTCCGGGCAGATGCCGTGACTGAATTGGGCGTCCGAGTGTTTCCCGACGTAAACCTCCACTTGTTCCCAATATCCTTCGTCGTTGCGTATTTTCTTGCAGGATGAGCAAATAGGTATAAGTCCGCTCAAGGTCTTGATTTCGGAAAGCGCCTGATTGAGTTCAAGGATAAGCCTTTCCCTTTCTTCCTCCGTTCGCTTGCGGTCGGTAATGTCGGTAAGGTACAATGTGAGTCCTATGACATTACCATTTCCATCAATTATCGGGTTGTAGATGTCCTCATAGTATCTGCGCTCGAGCGCTGTGTCCCCGTATGCCTCAACTAACGTGAAAGATTCACCCGACAGGGCACGATCAAAGTTGTTTTTTGCCTTCAGACAATCATCAGGGTTCTTAATATATTCAAGCATGCTGTTCCCGAGAGCAATATCCACCCCCCAG
>JAPLDV010000083.1 GCA_026391235.1 Bacteroidia bacterium
TGTTGCCAGTTGGACTTTCTGATCCGATGTTTCTTGATAATGACTTTTTATATTTCCTCACTATTAACAGTGAAATTGATAATCTGAGGAAATTGGAAGACTCACAAATCATTCAAGAACTACAAAAGAGATTAAGTAACAATATCCAGCAGTTTAAGAATTCCCAAAATGATAATCCCTATATTGTTAAAGTAAAAATAAAACGAAGTAAAGGATGAAACGTATTTATTTATTCGGAGTTATTTCTTTAAGTACTTTGCTTTTTTCATGCGGCCAGCGAAATAAATTTGACAATGAAATTCTTTTGGCGATACCTGTTGAGGCCTTCCTCAAACTTTCAGATTTTAGTTTACCATTAGACTTTATTGTATTAGAACAAGATAGTTCCAGCTTTTTTGGTAATATTGAGAATCTAACAATGGCTGATTCACTTATCTTTTTCACAACAAATAAAAGTTTAGAGTTATTCTGTTACTCTCTATCTGGAAAGTTTTTGTTTAAAATTAGTAGCGTAGGGAAAGGCCCATTTGAATACACTGGAATCACGGGGTTCACTATTAACCATAAAAAAAAACAAATTATTATTTATGACCTGTCAACTAGGAAGTTTATTGTTTTTGCAATGAATGGAATTCCGCTTCGTGAATATAATACTAAATGGTTCTTTCGCGAGATTGCTTCGACTGAGTATGGCTTAGTTGGATATGAAGCATCAAATTTTAACCTTGATGGAGACTTGAGTTATGCTCCAGGGATAATACTCATCGATTCATTATATAATTATTCAAGACATTTATTCAAGGTTAATAAACCGGCATATCCACATATTAAAAAGAGCTTATATTCAATTGATGGAAATGTCTTTTTTAACCCATATTGGGAACGGTGTATTTACAAACTAACCCAAAAAGGTTTAAGAAAGAATCTTCAATATACTTTTGGTCCTTTAAATGTATCAAATGTATCAGGTTTGTTTGATGGTAAATTGAATCTTGCCGAAATGAATAACTCCAATACAGCCTATTTTCTTTATAATTATTATAAAGCATCAAACTTTGAGCTACTGAATCATGCTATTGGACCGACTTCATATTACTTTTTACTAAATAATGGTAGATTGATTAAGTCTGGTCATATTTTATTGAATGATTTAACTGGACCTGTCATGCTATCACCACTTTATGCTGGAAAAGATTTCATATTGTTCAATGATCCAAACAATGTTTTACCATTTTACGATGAATGGGTTAATATTTATAAAATGTATCATCATAATGAACCCGATCTGAAACTTAAGTCATTATACAAGAGCATTGAGAAATACTCTGGCAACGTCTCAAATAATATTATAGTTCGATTAAAGATGAATTAAATAACGTATAAATGTTTCAGCCATCTGGCTGGCAACTTCACGAAACAGGTCACCCGTAGTCTCATAGCTGTTGAGCCTTTTGGCAGTGCTGAACATATTGTAAGCAATCACTGTTACGGAAACATGAGCAATCTGGGCATCAAAATCCCTGGAATGACAACCATTAAGCTGGAAAAATTGCAGAGTCACCCTGAATGACGCCAGACGGCCGCAATAAGAATGACACATATTTCAATGGGCATACCCGAATGCCCACTCTCACACCCTTCAGTCCATTCTTGCCGGAAAACGTTTCACCACCGAGAAAGCCTGTCATCGCCGAGGCGTTGGGCGGGGATTCTGTATCGTTAGTCCGAGGCATCCAATTCGCCTCTGCGGAATACCGTGTTGTGCGACGAGGTTCCCGCCTTCGCCGGGATGACAACGCTTTTGCGAAAATTGTGTTGACTCTACGTCGGCGGATGCAGCCTCTTCTTAAACCATACCCTCACCTGCCGCATCTTTTCCAGCTGGCCTGTCGGCACGCGCCTCTTGCATGTCGACCATTCCTCACTGTTTTCGGGTGCTCCCCAGCGTATCTCGATACCATCGTTGGGATTATAAGCCATCTCAAACCCATCTTTTCTTTTCAAAATCTCTGCGATTGTGAGAGTTTGTTCCTTACCGTCGCTTCGGGTATAGGTGATAGAGAGCTCGTTAACTTTCTTCGCTAAAAGATTTTCCAGTTTGTTCTTGGTTTGTTCCGGCGAGCCGAGTTTTGGCATTTTATAATCACTGGGTGAGCGAATAATTTTATCCGGAAAATCCTGAATGGCATCCATGGCAATTAACAGTCTCAGATCACGGTTAGGAGTCGAGAAATCCTCCCACTGGCCTCCGGCCTGAAATACACCCGCGGGACGTCCGGGCATTCCGATAACCTCCCCGGGATGCGATTTCATGTAAGCTTCACCGTTGGCCACCGAATTCACCCGCACGATCAGCTGCTCATGCAAAGCCTGTATCAGATCCAGAAGGGCATCTTCGGGGTCGAGCGGCTTTGGGTTGATGTTCCGCTCCATCGTATGGTAGAAAACATCTCCGGTCATCCCTTTCTGTTGCATGGAAAAGAGTAACATGCCTGCATCTGCAGAAATCTCTGAATTTTTTAAAAGCCGGACCTGATCGCCTTTTACTACGATCGGGCGGAAAGCCTTGAACCCTGGCTCCCCGATCACTTCAGTTGTGGTAAACAGAAAGTTTCCCTTCCAGAACCTCTTGATAGCTACTGTTCCATCCGGCTGGGCGTCCACCGAAAGAAGCATGCCCGGTTTGCTGCCGGTTTGCGGCACCCAGCGAACCAATATCAGCGTGTGACCGTAGGGATCGGCAAAAACAACACCGGGTCGAAGTGCATTCCGGGTGAGCGGAACCGGGTAATAATCAGAGGTTTCATCTTTCAGCGCCGTGCGGGCTGTGCCGGAATGGATGCCATCCATCACCCTTCTCAGAAAAGCATTGAATGCCAGTACAGGATGGGTTTTTGAGCTGGACGACTCATTGGTGATCCACCTTCCCGTTTGCGGAGCTTTCCCCAGGTAACCGCGGTCGCACTCGTGGTATCCGAATGGCAACCCCAATTTCCAGGCAAAGTAAGCCCGGAAGTAAAACGGATTGTCCGCACAGTCAGGTTCCATGATCACCCTAATTTTCCCGGCAGGGTCATCCTCTCCCAGTCCCAGATGGTTATACAGGAAATTCCGGTCAGAGTTTTGCATGACCTGATCCAGCGCCGGCCAGGAAGAGCGTTCGTCAGCCTCATAAAACAAAGCGTTTATCCAGGCCGAATAGAGCGCTTCGGTTTCACTCCCCCACCCCTGTTCGGTTTTCCAGATCGCTCCGGATGATTGCAATGACGACTTTTCAGCTGAAATGGAAAATTCCAGCCTGGCCAACGTCTTTTTATTCTCTGTTAAGGTAACCTGATATTTGCCCTCCGCTCCAGCCTCAAATTCATCGATCCTCCAGTAAGGCAGTCCGTCGCCATTC
>JAPLDV010000439.1 GCA_026391235.1 Bacteroidia bacterium
CTCCGGTTAAAAATGAATGGGGGAATTGGGTTTGGTGCAGGTGCGTGTATCCCGAATTATTCAGGTTAATACCTGACCTTGATTTTCACCGCCCCCGGAACCTCCTTGTCCGATGCCACCATGACGTAACCGCCGCCGCTGCCCGATGTTATCGCACCCGGATAAAACGGAAAATATTTGGTCTCCATTTCTTGCAATACCCAGTCAGGAACGGTATACGGCAGCATCTTTTTCCAGGCGAGGAAGGTATCTTTCATGGATTGCCCCAGACCGACAACGTCCTTTCGGATAATGCTTTCCCAGCACCGGTCACCGGCTTCACCAAGTTCCTTCACGATTTCAGGGGCAAGGTGCTTGTCAAGCAGCGGGTTATACCCTTCGGGCCGTGGTCTGAGCGGAACCAGGTGAATGACACCTGACAACCAGTCGCAGATATCCGGATCGATCGTAGATTCAATCTTTTGCGGCCAGTAGCTGCCACTATAGTAGAGCCGGTTACAACCGGCTTTCAGCAGTCCGATATGATCCTGTGATCCTGATACATAGGTCTTCTGATAGTTTTCCGCACCAAACAGGAGCTGGGCATTACGGAGCGGATTGCCTTTGGGCAACTGATTGCCCCATAACTCAATGGCAACTCTTCTGGAGCTGGTGGCCATGCCACTCCGGTCGTTGAAATCGATGGTTGGCCAGATTTGGGCGACCACTACCGATCCGGGATGGACTTCTGATACCCAGGGCTGGTCCATCCAGCCGCCCGCAATGCAGATTCGGTAGGGAAACCTCAGCTCCTTCGTTGATGTTTTCATCAATTGAACCTTACGTGTTTTTTGGATTCTTTGGCAGCGATCATCTGGCCGCGTATCCAGACAAAGGTTTGCCTCAAACCATCCATCAGAGAAATCGAGGGTTCCCAGCTGAGATAGCTGCGGATCAGGGTGTTCTCGCTGTTTCGGCCGCGAACCCCTTTTGGAGCGGTGAGGTCATAGGAGCGGTTGAGCTTGTATCCGGCAATCTCTTCAGCCATGTCGGCCAGCTGGTTGATCGATACCATCTCGCTGCTGCCAAGGTTGATCGGCTCTTCGATATTGCTGTACATGATCGCCAGGATTCCTTTTATACAATCATCGATGTACATGAAACTCCGGGTTTGATGGCCGTCGCCCCAGATCACGATATCCTTGACTCCGTTCAATTCCTTATCGATAACTTTCCGGCAAAGGGCTGCCGGAGCCTTTTCCCTGCCTCCATCGTAGGTGCCATACGGTCCGTAAACATTGTGAAAGCGGGCCACCCGAACGGTAATTCCATAATCTTCATGAAAATGGCGGCACATCCGTTCGCTGAACAGTTTTTCCCAGCCATAACCATCTTCGGCCATAGCCGGATAAGCATCGGATTCGCGGAGTCCCGGGTTATCGGTATCCGTTTGCTTGGTTGCATTATAGACGCAGGCCGACGAAGCATAAAAGAACCGCTCGATGCCTTTATCCCGGGCTGCCATCAGTAAATGAGTATTAATCAGGACACTCAGCATACAATCGGCTTTGTGCGTTTCGATAAATCCCATTCCGCCCATATCGGCTGCCAGGTTAAATACTTCGTGATATCCGTTCACTGCCTGGTAGCAGTTTTCTTTTATTGTCAGGTCGAGAACCAGATTATCAGCATCTTCCGTAACCTGATACCATTGATTCAGCGGCTTTTTATCCACGGCACGGACCTGATAACCTTTTACTCTTAAGGCTTTTACAAGATGCCCGCCGATAAAGCCACCGGCACCGGCAACAACTACTCTTTTCATATCTGTTTATCTTTTAAGTTTTAATGAACTGTTCCAATGAAAGTCCTCGGGAAGTCTGATTTCCATTGCCGGGACCGAAGGTGTCGCCTGAATCTCATCGATCAGCTGCTTTGCTGCGGCCTGCCCCATCAGGCGGGGATTCTGACTGATAACGGCTAAGGGAGGGCTGAACATCTCTGTTGTTTCGGGGAAGCCGAATCCGATAACCCCGATATCCTCCGGAATGCGCAGGTCGAGCTCCTTGCATGCTTTATACACCCCCAAAGCAACACGGTCGTTAGCCGTCAGAACGATTTCCGGCAGATTACCTCGCTTGTAAAGCTTAATAAACGATTGGTAGCCGTCGTTGATCTCATATCCTCCTTCGATAACCCACTCTTTCCATAATATCAGTCCGTTCTTTTCGAGCGCTGCCTGATATCCTTCGAGCCTTTCCTTGCCTATACTGGTATTTGAATATCCTGACAAATGTGCTATCCGGGTAAATCCGGCAATCACCAGGCGGTCGATGGCCATCCGGACACCCTTGTCGTCATCAAACACCACGCGGCTAAAACTGGTACCGGCCAGTGCACGGTCGAAGAACACAAGCGGAATCTCCATTTTCCTCACTGTTTCGAATATGCCGGGATCTGTAGTGTGCTGTGAAAGGCATACCAGCAGACCGTCCATCCTTTTGCCAATCAAATTCTGAATATTCTTTTTTTCGATTTCCTCATTTTCACGCGATACAGCCAATAGAATCTGGTAACCGCGATCGGTAGCCGCATCGATAATACTATTCACCACATGGCTGAAAAAGCTATTCTCCAGATCGGGAACAATCACCCCGATGGTGTTGGTAGTCCGGGTAGTTAACTGTTGTGCAATCTGATTCGGTGAATAGCCCATCTCATCAGCGATATCCATGACCCTTTTCTTCATAACTGCAGATATGTCAGGGTGATTCCTCAGCGCTTTCGATACGGTGATCCGGGTAACATTCAGTTTTCGGGCGATATCTTCCTGCGTGAAATGCTTCATGATCAATTAACTTACGCGGTAACTTTCGCGTGTAAAAATATAACATTTTTCTGAATCCAAACAAATTACTAAGTATGGGGGCCGGGGGTGAGGTGAATAGCCGCCCGGAGCATCGGCACGACAATCCGTTAATGCCTCAGTGCTGAGGGTCTTAAAATAGGTATATGCATCATCCTGGCCTCAATAAATGAGCTCATTTGGTCAACCGGCATACTTTGTTTCACATAAAGATGCTTGCCTTCCGGGTTGTTTTCCCATCTGTTACTTCCATCCGGATTCACCAGGATCCTGCCCCTGACGGTGTCGAAGAAACCTTCGGTCCCGTAGACCCCGATCAGTACAGCGGTCTGATCCCAGCTCATTCTCCCGTTCTTGTCTTCTGCTGAAAGAGGAATACTGATACGATACACATCTTTCACCGGACTGTTTTGTACATCAGAATGTATCAACCTTAATCCGGTCCGGACTTCCCATCCTATTTCGAATCCCGTAAAGATGATCTCACCGGGCCAGTTTTTATAAACAAATTCTGATGCTGCGGAGTCCATGTAAACATTAAACTCCTTTCCTGCGGGAAACGTACCGGCCATCGAGATCAGCTTTTTAACCTTCATGGTAACCAGCTCTTTACCGGTAAGAGGTGAGATATTATCTGGTTTGGATTTAAGAAGGTTGTTCAGATTAGTTAAAAACCCGACTGTAACAATTGTTACACTTTTATCGGGTTGACTAATCAATGTTCTTCGGTAAACATCAACAGCATCGGCAACTTCAGCGGTTGATCGGATGGTATGGGGATACTTTGCAACGATGGAATCGGCCCAGTGCTGCGAGGGTCCCAGGTTCACCCCTTCCGTTTTCGGAGCGCCGATCCTCAGCAGGCTCCGGCCGAACCAGGTATTGATAATTTCGATGGAAGGCGCCGCCAGTTCATACTTATTGGATGTCACAGTTGCCAGGATCTCCGCTTTCCCGCTGTCGGCCATGGCATGCAGGAAGGCAAGGGCGCCTACATCATCATAATCGGGACCGAGATCGGTATCGAAGATGATTTTCACCGGTTCATCTATCTTTTTACCGGTCGGATTCGTGCAGCCCCAGAACAGGAATACTGCTGCGAGGAACAGGGAAACACTCTTAAAGATTTTCATTCGGCGGCTTTCCTGTTCCACTCTTTGATCTTCCTGATGAAGAATTCCTCTATCTCTTGTTTTGAGACGGCTTTTACAGGTGACAAATGAGTTATGCTGTCATCGATGATGTCATCTGTAAATGTTAAAGCAATTTGAAACAACCGTTTGGTTAAACCCGGGAGCAATCCTGCCGATAAATCGTACAGTCGACCGATCGGGTAATGCTCATGTACCAGGCAGTACAGGTCGTAGTAATCTCTGAATTTCGCTCTCAGGAACAGGGTATTTACTTTCATGGCAGCCAGTAAATCAAGATTGGCTATCTGAATATGGCCGGTTAAAGGCACTCTTGATCGTTCTAACTCCGGCCATTTATTACTGAAAAAGGTAATTTTAACCCCCTTATAAAATAAGTCTGTTTGTTTAGCCGACCGGTTAATTATCTGAAGGGCCTCACGATTGAAGATACTGAGAATGCGTTCGGTATCAATAGTGTTCTCCCAGGAAAAGAAATCCAGATCCTCGCTTAACCTGTGATGCAGATAACACGAAAGGGCCGAACCGCCCACAAAGGTAAAATCCTCCATGATCTCAGACCCGGACAATTCCGTCAGTACCAATTTAGTCTTTGGCAGCAAGTAGCTGAAGTCGATCATAGCGGCTATTCTGATTGGAATATTTATCTATGTATTTATCTGCCTGCCTGATATTAAAAATAACTTTAGCCAGCCATACATTTGCATTTTTAAAGCGGGGATCGGGAATCAGCTGCTGTTGCCATACCTTTTTAATCCGGGATAATTTGAAGAATTCTTTAAGTCTTAAAATATCATCTGGCTCACCATAACCAAGTACTTGCCCGATAAGCAAATCATCCGGCAAGTCTTCAGCTTTTACGATGGCATAACTCCAGAAGAGATTTCGCTCTAAAAGTGCCTGTTTAAATTCCGTTTTAGTGTTGTTGTTTATTGCCATAGTGGATAACCCCGGATCATCGATCCTGATCAAATATAGCTATTTTTAACCGGAATTCCATGCCGATATCCAGCTTTTATCGCACATTGTTCCGGTACGCCCTCAAGACGTACCAGACTATCGCAGAAACCAACAAAGTAATTAATCCAAGAAAAATTGGGACCAGGGTTATCTGCAGGCCTTGCCGAATCATTAGCGGATTTAAATCAGCAGCCCTGGTAGCCGCGCGAGCACCCAGAATCAGGTTGTATATCTGGACGAAAATTCCCCAGGACAGGCTTAAAAACCCCAAGAACAATATTGTATCACTCAGAATTCCCAAAACCTTTTTTCTCCTTAGGGCATTTAAGGCCTGAAATGAGATCAGGGTTAAGATTAGCAGCGCAATGACCAGGATGGGAATTTTTTCAAAGGGTAAAAGGAGTTTCCAGAATTTCATCTGTATAGGTTGTTAACAATGGTTAATGGGCCGGCCGCTTATATGACCGCAAGACAAACCAGCCGATTGCCGAATAAATCAAAATGACCAATCCGGTTGCGGGATTGATGAAACTGATCCTTAATCCAAGCAAGGCCAGTGATGGACTGATTTCAGGTGCCTGGTGCAGTACTCCAGCGACATGAATAAACCCGGATATCTGTTCGACCAAAGCATAGGTCAGACTAATGAATCCAATGAATAAAATAGTATCAACCAGATAACGGGAAACCACTTTTCGCTTAAACACTAAAATCACAGCAACCATTATGACTATCAGGGATGCCATTCCCAGCGAAAGAGTAGGGATAACATACCAGCCTGCCTGCTTGAAAAAGTTCATGGGTTTCGATTTATTTAAAATTAAATTACGAAACTAAAAGTACCAGACTTTAACCATTGCCGGAAACATTATCGCTGAATAGTCCTCAAATATCGACGGATTAAAGAGTTGTCTGGGTTACCAACCAAATTTAAATCCAATTATTTCATTAACCGTTAAAACCGGCAATTTCATCGATTATTAAATGGAATATGACCTTTTCACAGTACTTTTCCTATCCGAAAAATATAACAAGATTTTTTTCTGTCCCATGAACAAAACAATAAAACGAACCGGTCTGCACATCCTCCGAAATTCCTTCTGAATAAGAAATACCTGCTACTGGCGCTGTTTTCATCATTTGTTTTATTGGTGTCTCTTTGGCTTGAACTCCTCGGGATTGTCGCCATTTTTCTGCACCTGCTTGTAAAAATCGATACCCGCGCCGGAATGCCGTTTTTGATTGATCCCGTATTTCTTGTTGCCGGATTATATTTGGTTGTTTTCGCCGGTGTGATGATCAGATTGATTAAAATATCATTCTCCATGCAAGCGGAAAAACTCTCTATTCAGAACCGGGCCCTGGAAACAGAAAATAAGTTAAAGGAATCCGAATTGAGCGCCATGAGAAATCAGTTCCACCCGCATTTTCTGTTCAATACGCTCAATAATATCTATTGGCTGACCATGAATAAATCCGATCAGGCCCCTCAACTGGTTCTTAAACTATCTGATTTATTGGATTATAGCCTGTATGGATGCAAAAATGAACGTGTGCCGCTCAGCAAGGAAATCGATTACATCCGTAATTACCTGGATATCATGAAAATCAGGTTTCAGGACTCTTCGGATATCCGGTTCGATATTAATGGTGAAACCGCTGGCAGAATGATGACTCCACTGATTTTCATTAATTTCGTTGAAAACGCTTTCAAACACGGTTTGGCCACGCTGACAACCGGGGCCAGGATAAAGATTGAAATTACCATTATGCCCGCAAGCATTGCCTTCAATATTACCAATAATTATCACCCGACCGATAAAGACCCGGACCAATCGGCCGGTCTCGGACTTGTACAGGTGAAATCGCTTTTAAACCTGACCTATCCGGATAAGCATAAGCTTGAAATACAAAAAGATGAACATCAATTTAGAGTGGATCTGATACTTTATGAATGACTTCACGCACCACACAAATTGTCTGGTTGTGGATGACGAGCCCAACGCCATCAGAATATTGCAGGAATATCTCAAAGAATTCAATAATCTGGTATTGGCCGGCACTGCAGGAAATGCTTTTGATGCCCTTCATATCCTTCAAACCAACAAAATCGATCTCCTGTTCCTGGATATTCAGATGCCACAGATAACAGGACTCCAGCTGCTCAAAACGCTGGCTGACCCGTCCGCGGTTATAATCACAACCGCTCATCGTGACTATGCTGTTGATGCCTTTGATTTTCAGGTTCTGGATTTTTTGCTGAAGCCGATATCCTTTGAACGATTTAGCAGATCGGTCAATCGCTATTTTGAATTCAGAAGGGAGAAAGATCCTTATGTCCAGGCTGATGAGCCTGACCAACCGGTTCTGATGATCCGCAGTAACCGGAAGGATATCCGGATTCCTGTGCACGAAATCCTTTACCTGCAGGCGATGGGGGATTATGTTATCCTCTTCCTGGAATCCGGGGAAAAGCACATGACCATCGAAACCATTACCGGCATCTCCGAACGGTTGCCTGTGAATGAATTTGCCCGGATTCACCGCAGTTTTATTGTTAACCGGCGGCATATCCGGGCAATTGGCAGTAAAACTGTAGAGATCGGAAAGGTTTCCCTGCCGGTTAGCCGGAATTACCGGCCGTTAATCTGAACATTATACTTACCCTTGGCTTTCTCGGCAGCAACGGTCACCATCCATTTCCCCAGGTACTCAGATTCTTTCTGACCTTCGAATTTTATGGTTTGTTTCCAGTTCACGTTTGCCAGCGGTGAGAGAGTGTATTCGTTATATACTTCGCCATCAGGTCTTTTGATAGTAATTTTAACTTTCCCGGCATCAATGGCCCCGGTTACATTTAATGACATCCCGCCGGCACCTTCCTTAACTTCATAATTGAAATCGGCCGTGCTCGACTCATCCGTGAGGTCTTTATTAATGGATAGATTATCCTGGTTATCAGAGAAAAAGTTATAAACGCCGCCTTTAATCTCAGGAATATCGATTTTAACATCACCCGTGTCTCCAAATACTAGGGCTCCACCTTCCTTTGACTCCCACTTGGGTGTTTTGAAGGAGTAACTGTATTTCTTCCCATTGCTGTCATTCCAAACTTTCACCTCTGCTCCTTCTGATTCCTCCAGATCCCTGAGCTTGTCGAGCTTCAGCGCTTTCATCTGTCCCATTTTACTGGTATTTTTCTTTCGGATGACGATCATCTGGTTCTCCAGCTCCTTTTTCTGATCCCGCATGGCTTCGCGCTGTTCCTGCAAAGCTTCACGCTGCTGTTCTACGGATTCTCTGACTTGTTCACGGGCTTCTTCAGCCTGGGCCATAGCCTCTTCCCTGATCTTTTCGATTTCTTCAGCATTCATCGGTGGCGCGATCTCTGCGAACGCATGGTATTGGTCGCCGGTCAGTTCCTGAAGCTTTTTACTCTGTTTTTCGATCTTCCGCTGTAAGCGTTCAATCTTCTTCTGGTTGCGATCCTGCCCCATGGCAATTGCAGATCCTGCAAGGAACACAACAAGCATTAACGGCACTAAAAATTTTGGTTTCATTTTTATCAGATTTATTTATAAAAACAAAAATACTCCTGATCCTGAGGAGATAGCGTTAATGTTGGGTTAACGCTATGTTAAGGCTCAGGGCACAAGGCTCAAGGCGCAAGTAAGGCTCAAGGCACAAGGCGCAAGGCGCAAGTAAGGCTCAAGGCACAAGGCGCAAGGCGCAAGTAAGGCTCAGGGCACAAGGCGCAAGGCGCAAGTAAGGCTCAAGGCACAAGGCGCAAGGCGCAAGTAAGGCTCAAGGCACAAGGCGCAAGGCGCAAGTAAGGCTCAAGGCACAAGGCGCAAGGCGCAAGTAAGGCTCAAGGCACAAGGCGCAAGGCTCAAGTAAGGAGGAAGGAAAAATGTTGA